>NZ_DDOI01000065.1:40801-46761 GCF_002341575.1 Marinobacter sp. UBA2498
GGGGGGGGGGGAGCCGCTGTCGCTGCCCACCGGAAAGCATGACCCCGTTGTCACCGATCATGGTATCCAGCCCCTCGGGCATACGGTCAATAAATTCGAGCGCATGAGCCTTGGCGGCGGCCTCGCGGATTTCTTCGCGCGTGCAGTTCCGGAGAGAGCCATAAGCTATGTTGGCCGCGATACTATCGTTAAAAAGCACTACATTCTGGTTCACGAGTGCAATCTGGGACCGAAGCCCTTTCAGGGAAAACTCCTTTAGCGAATGCCCATCGATACGAATGTCACCGCCGGTGTATTCATAGAATCTTGGAATGAGACTCACCAGGGTGGACTTTCCGCTCCCTGAACGACCGACAAGTGCCACACTCTGACCGGCAGGAATGCTAAAGGAGATACCTTCCAGAACATTATCGAGCTGATCCCGGTACCGAAAGGCCACCTCATCAAACTCGATGTCGCCCTCAACGCGATCCGGCGAATACGTACCCGGATCCTGTTCCGGCGATTCGTCGATTGTTTCGAACACATCGTAAGCGGCTGCAACGCCCTTCTGGATCTTGGCGTGAACAGAGGTAACCTGACGGATGGGCTTGGCCATGGTCGTCGCTGCCGTAATGAATGCTACCAGCTGACCCGTGGTCATCTCACCGCGAATTTCAGGCGCCAGCATCATCCAGACCAATCCGGCAATGGCGATGGCCACCAGTACCTGAATCACCGGAACACTGATCGCCTGAGTGGATGCCATCTTCAAACTTTGCTTGAGGTTTCTATTGTTAACCTCTTGAAAACGAGCACGTTCATAATCCTCACCACCAAAGGTGCGAACAACGCGATAGCCGGTAATCGATTCAGAGGCCACATGGGTTATATCGCCCATCGAGCCCTGGATCCGCTGACTGATCTTGCGGAAGCGTTTGCTGGCATAGCTTACAACCGCGGCAATGAGCGGCCCCACCGCCAGGAAAATCAGCGTGAGCTTCCAGTTGGTATAAAACATGTAACCCAGCAGACCGACAATGGTCAGACCTTCGCGGAGCGTGATGGTCACGGCGTTGGTCGTCGCCTCCGCCACCTGCTCGACGTTAAAGGTAAGCTTGGACACCAGCCGTCCCGCCGCGTTGTCATCGAAATAGCGGGAAGGCAGTGTCATCAGTCGATCAAACACATCGTTACGAAGCGCATTGATGACCTGACGCCCGACATAGCTGATGAAGTACTGGCTCAGGAAGGTGCCCAGCCCACGGAATGCGAAGACGCCAACGATAACCAGCGTCAGCATCAGACGATTCTGCTCGGTCGGATTCTCGATCGCCGCAATGACGTATTCCATGGCTGCCGCCATACCAGTCGATGCAGCGGCATAGATAATGTTGCCGAGTACTGCAAGGGAGAAGGCCAGCAGGAACGGCTTTACATAAGCGAGAAGGCGCTTGTAGGTATCCCAACTGCCCGCCGGCAGGCCGGCCGCAGGGTCTGGTATAGGCTCGGACACCTTCACTGGCTATCAGCCTCCCGCTCGGTAGTAATGCTGAGCTTGGCGAACCCCAGGCGTCCGGCAACGTCCATGGCACGAACCACAAATTCATGGGGTGTGCGAGCGTCAGCGGTAATGATGAACGGAAGCGAGTTATTGCCTTCAGCCAGTTCACGGACACCCCGCTCAAGGGTTTCCCGCCGATTATTGACCAATGTGCGGTCGTTCAGGATGTACTGCCCCTCGGCATTGATCACCACGTCGATCTGCTGCACTTCAGATGCCGGCGCAGGCTCGCCACTGGCCTCAGGCAATTCAACCTGCAGATGGCTCTCGCGGGTAAAGGTCGTGGAAACCATAAAGAAAATCAGCAGCAGAAACACCACGTCGATCAGTGGCGTCAGGTCTACCCCGACTTCCTGGCTCCTCTGGCGCTTGAACTTCACGGCGTTCAGGCTCCTTCCACGTCGATTTCGCGGTCTCCGTGCACTACCTCAACCAGCTTGATCGCTTCCTGTTCCATGCCGACGACCAGCTCATCCACTCTCCGGATAAAGTAGCGGTGGCAGATAAGTGCCGGGATGGCGACGCTCAGGCCAGCGGCCGTAGTAATAAGCGCTTCAGAGATACCACCGGCGAGGTTGCCGGCGTTGCCAACCCCGGCCAATTGGATCTCGGCAAATACCTTGATCATGCCAATGACGGTGCCAAGCAGCCCCAGCAGAGGGGTGATCGTCGCAACGGTGCCCAGCGGGTTAAGGAAACGCTCCAGGTCATGGATGACCTGGCTTGCCTCGTGCTCGATGCTTTCTTTCATGATTTCGCGGCCATGCTTGGCGTTAAGCAGGCCACCGGCAAGAATCCGGCCCAGGGGTGATGACCCCTGCAGGGCTTTCAGTTTCCGGCCATTGAGTTCTTTCTTCTTGATCCAGCGCCATAACTCATTGATGGTCTGGGGGGGCGCGACCCTGGAGGCGCGAAGGGTCCAGAAACGCTCCAGAATGATGGCCAGCGCCAGAATGGAGCAGGCAACAATTGGCACCATCAGAATGCCACCGGCTTTCAACAGCTCGAACACGCTTGGTCTCCCTGATTGTTTGCAAGCCGCGCTACTTTAGCATAGCTACCCGTGGAGGCCACACCTGCAATGTCACGGTATTTTACATTGGTCACGGGCAAGCCCCGAACCACCGACCCAGAACGACGAGCCATGCCGCATTTCCTTTAATACCAGCTTGTTATCGACAACGGTCATCTCGACGCTGCCTGAACATGCTGTGTTCAGCGGCACCGCTCCGACCCCCGCGTAACGTGCGGTTACCGTCGGGTGGGGATGACCGTACCGGTGGCGATAGCCAGCGGTATAGATGACCCGATCTGGTCTCAGCACGCGCACCCAGGGTTCGGAAGATGAGGTTTTGCTCCCGTGGTGGGGCGCAACGAGCACGCGAGTCGAAGGAACCTGAACGTCCTCTCGGCCAGCCATATAAGCCAGATACTCTGCCTCCACGGGTTCGGTAATATCTCCCGGCAAGAGCCACTCAGTTCCGGAGTCAGGGTGGTAGATACGCAACACACAGGAAGCGTCGTTACCCTCTTGTGCGCCCTCACCCTGCCAGAACTCGAGGACCAATCCTCCCAGCCTATCTTCAGCCTGTTTGCAGGCTTGCACAGGCAGTTCGCCAACCTGCTGTCTGACCGCCGCAGGCTCACCAGCAATCACACGGCCGACACTGACGTTCCGGGAAAGCTCCGAGATGCCACCGGCATGATCGCTGTCGGCGTGGCTGATCACGAGGGTGTCAATTCGCTTGATTCCTTCAGCCGCCAGATTGGGCAAAAGCGTGGATTCGACGGCCGAAAACACGCCGGGCACGGCGGGACCGGTATCGTAGACAAGAACCTCGCGCTTGTGTCGGACCAGAACTGAAAGACCCTGCCCAACATCCCATACCCTTACAACTGGCACTGCCACGTACGAATTCCTTTCGGAAGAAGGAGCCGGATACATCAGCCAAAACACCGCAGAAAGGACCGCCACAAGCCGGAACATGGCGAAAGGCATACACAATACCGCGACGCTTAGCAACGCCCAGCCAAACAGCTCCGGGACACCAGCCCGGATGTCCGGCGCCTGCCACTGCGCAAGCCACATGAGCAATTGCCACAGAACACCGAGGGTTAGATCGAATATTGGCAGGAACAGCTGGGCGGTGCCTGGGACTACGGCGGCAAGCAACCCACCCGCGACAAGCACTGGCATAACCACAAGGGATACCCAGGGAATGGCGACCAGGTTGGCCAACAAACCTACCAGGGGCTGGCCCTGCCCCAGTATTTCGAGGATTGGCCATAATCCGCCAAAAACCGCGAGCTGGGCCAGGACGAGTCCTCTCAGCCACCCGGTTCCAGCCAGTCGCGACGAGAATACAGTGATCAGGGTGGCAACCGCGGCAAACGAAAGCCAGAATCCCTGGTCCAGGGGCGCGAAAGGGTCCAGCACAAGAACGGCAGCCAACGCGGCCAGGAAAACGTTCCAGACCGGGGCCTGACGACTCATCAGTACCAGCCACCCACCGGCCACAACCATCACCAGAGCCCTCTGGGTTGGAACGGTAAATCCCGCCGCCAGGGCATAAACCAGACAGCAGAGGATAACTGCCAGGAAGGCAAACCAACGCCTTGAGCTATCGCTGACTATTTGTGCCGGAACAGTCAGCAACAGTCGCCGGCACAGAAACCCTGCCCCCAGGGCGATCAGACCCAGGTGCAGGCCCGATATGGCAACCAGGTGAATGGTGCCGGTCGCCTTGAGCACATCCCAGTGCTTCTGTTCCATGTGGCCGCGATGACCTATGAGCAACGAAGAAACCAGCGGAAAATGACGGGCACCGCCAAATTGCTCGATGGTCCATTGGTGAAGCAAACGATGCAGCTTCCGGTACTGGCAATGGACGAAACACCCGACATCCCGGTCAACCTTCACGCTACGAATGCTGCCCGTGGCCCGGTAGCCCTTGCGAAACAGCCAGTCCTCGTAGCGAAAGCCCGCGGGGTTCAGGGAGCCGTGGGGGCGCTTGAGCACAACTTCCAGCCGCAAACGTTGGCCCGGGAGCCGCTCCATTCCGTGACCGTACCAGGACAACCTGAGCAGGTCCGGCATCCTTGCTTCCTCTCGGGTCGGGATGGGAAGGTTGTGCCACTGGGTGACACAGAAACTGAAACGTAAACTGTTGAAGCTACCGGGCGAAGGAATATCACATACGTATCCCGAGACAGAGAGACGCTCGCGTTCCAGGCTTGCCGGCAGAACCGTTGAAAGCCGGTCACTGGCATGCCACGAGGCCCAGGAGAGTCCGACCATGAGGCCAAGAGCAGATACGAATGCGGAGCTGGCAAAGGTCGGGGAAACGCAGATCCGGCCGAAGGCCAGCAGTGGTATCGCGGCTATCAACCACGTGGGAGGTGGCAGTATCGACAACCAATACAGTAAGATAACGCCACAAGAGAAGGCGATAACGCCCAGCGCTGCGGAACCGGAGTCGCCCGAAGGGCCCACCGGTCTGTTGATACTTCCGGACAATCCTTGTCCTCCTGTATGTCACAAACACCGGCAACATCCGATGAGCCGGTCTACTAACTCCGTCTAAAGGCAGAACTTCCAATGCCAAAGAAGTTCATGAAACGCTATCTGCCCTCACCAGAGAAGGTGCAAGCGATGCAGTCGCTGAGCTTTCTGGGCGATATCCTTCATGAACCGAACCTGTGGCACATCAACCGTCATAGTGTTGCGCGGGCCTTTCTCGTCGGCATCTGGTTCTGCTTTATTCCCATGCCCTTCCAGATGCTCGCGGCGGCCTTTTTTGCCATCTGGTTCAATGCCAACCTGCCGCTTTCAGTGGTCCTGGTATGGATCAGCAACCCTGTAACCATGCCGCCGATGTTCTATTTCAACTACAAGATTGGCGCCTGGGCTCTGGATCGGCCTGTACTCAGTTTTGATTTTGAGCTCTCGTGGTCCTGGATCAGCGAGCGGCTGCTGGATATCGGCATTCCCCTCTATCTCGGGTCCCTGGTGGTCGCAACGGTCTCCGCTTGCGTGGCCTACCTGATTATCCAGTATCTGTGGCGCCGGAAAATTCGCTCTGACTGGCAGGTGCGACGCACCGCACGACTCAGACGCCGTCGTGAGGCTGATCAGGCTTCCTGAATCAGGCGACCCTGCTCAAGCCGCATAACACGCCCCAGGCTTCTGGCCATTTTCATGTCATGGGTGACCATGACAAAGGCAATACCCAGCTGATCCCTCAATGACTCGATCAGCGCCTGCACCCCTTCTCCAGTATGTTCATCCAGGTTGCCCGTCGGTTCGTCCATCAGAACACAGTCCGGTTCGTTGACCAGTGCCCGGGCAATGGCCACCCTCTGGCGTTCGCCACCGGACAGCTCACCGGGTTTGTGATCCAGCCGCTCGGCAAGCCCA
>NZ_DDOI01000065.1:46837-57159 GCF_002341575.1 Marinobacter sp. UBA2498
TCGGCAAGCCCAACCCGCTGCAGCAGGCTGGCTGCCTTTTCCCTCGACCTTGATACCGCCATACCGCCCAACGCACACGGCATCATCACGTTTTCCAGAGCGGTGAACTCCGGCAACAGGTGATGGAACTGATAGACAAACCCGAGATGGGCATTCCGGAACCGGGCGCGCCGTCCCTCGGAAAGCCGGTGAATGTCTTCGCCACAAATGGAAATCTGGCCGGAAGATGGCTTGTCGAGCCCCCCCAATAAGTTGAGCAACGTGGTTTTTCCGGCACCACTGCTGCCCACTATGGCAACCGTCTCCCCCTGTGTGACTTCGAGCGAGATATCCGAAAAAATGGTGAGCTTGCCGAGACCCTCGTTATAGGTCCGGGTCACCTGACGGCAGTCTATTACCAGGGCAGAGTGTGCCATTGCGGATTGTTCCTTACTCATAACGAAGCGCCTCCGCCGGATCCACCCTGGAGGCCCGCCAGGCCGGATAAATCGTTGCCAACAGACTCATGGCGAGGCCGGCTCCACTGATGATAAACACGTCCTGCCATTGCAGCTGGGAAGGCAGATAGCTGATGAAGTAAACGTCCGCGCTCAGGAACTGGTGGCCGAGCGCTCCCTCCAGCCAGGAAATAAAGGCACTGATGTTGAGCGCTCCGAAAACGCCCAGCGCCGTGCCAACAATGGTTCCGAAGATACCGATGACCGCCCCCTGAACAATGAAGATCCGCATGATGCGTCCCGGTGTTGCCCCCATGGTCCTGAGGATGGCGATGTCACCGGTTTTATCGGTAACCACCATCACCAACGTGGACACGATATTGAATGCAGCGACAGCCACGATAAACATCAGCAGCAGGCCGATCATGGTTTTCTCCATGCGGATGGCCTGGAACAGGTTGCCGTGGGTTCGGGTCCAGTCGGATACGTAATACCGGCCGCCCAGCGACTCAGCAGCCTGCTGCGACACCCTGGGAGCGGCAAAAAGGTCATCCACCAGCAGGCGAATACCCTCGGCTTTGCCCCCGGTCCGCATGAGCTTGGCGGCATCATCCATGTGAATCAGGGTGTAATTGCCATCCAGTTCTGCCCCGACACTGAAGATGCCTTTGACCGTGAACCTTTTGAGCCTGGGCAGGACCCCGGCCGGCGTAACCGAGGCTTCCGGCAGGACCACGGTTACCTTGTCACCGATCTGAAGACGCAGGCTGGCCGCCATCAACCGACCGATGATGATGCCGAATTCACCAGAAACCAGATCGTTGAGACTGCCTTCGACCATGTGGTTTTCAATGATGGAGACCGTTCGTTCCTCCTCCGGGAGAATGCCGTTAAGCACGACCCCGCGAACATTTCCACCGCCGGTAACCATACCCTGCCCCTGTATGAAAGGCGCAGCAGCCAGCACGCGGGGGTGCTGCTGCATCTTCGCGTCGATTGATTGCCAGTCGTCGAGCGGCCCGGCGCCCTGAATGGTAGCGTGGGGCACCATCCCGAGAATTCTCTGCTTAAGCTCCCGATCGAAACCGTTCATGACCGAGAGCACGATGATCAGAACCGCAACTCCCAGCATCAGCCCGATTATGGAGGTCAGGGAAATAAAGGAAATGAAGTGATTGCGGCGTTTGGCGGCCGTGTAACGCAAGCCAATATAGAATGATAAGGGTCTGAACATTGAGAGGTGCCTATTGCTACCTTCCGGTCTGTCGTGGTCTGGTTTTCCCGGGTACCTTCCAGCACGACGGGAAACTGCTAAACTGTTCTGTACCAAATAAAAAATCAGCCTTCCGGAGCCGCGATGCAGTCGTCCGACATCCCCAACGAACCGGTGGACTATTCACCCGAACGGCGGGACTTTTTCCGCATTGAAGACCGGATCGGCCTGGAGATCCGCAAGCTGGCGCCTGGCACCGCAATGGAAGAAGATGCCTTCGACGGCGACCATCTTGAGAGCCTGAAAGCTGAATTCAGGCGGCTGGATCAGGACGTTAAATCCCAGCTTGCCAGCCTTGCCGACAAAGACCGGCTGCTTACCGGACTGATCAAATCCCTGAACGGCAAGCTGGACACGCTTGCGCGCATTATGGCCTTTGAGCAAAATCCGTTGCAACCTGAGGACTGGCAGGAAGTAACCCTGAGCGAGGGTGGGCTGTCGTTCTTTAGCAGCACCCCTGCCTGGCAGCCGGGAGACCGGCTCGCTGTTCGAATGACCCTCCCACCCGAACTTTTCCAGCCCCGCGCAGTTGCCCGAGTTATTGAGGTACACCCCGATTCGTCAGGCGGAGCAAGGGTCCACACCGAATTCGCCCGGATTGAGGACAGCGATCGCCAGCAAATCGCACGACATGTGATGCGGTGGCAGATTCGACAGCGTCAAAAGGAGTAGACTGGGGAAAAACGAGTGACTTTTGCTAATCTTTTTCGGATATTACGCTTTATCCATGTCCTCCCGAGGACATCAGTTTTCATGGAGACCCATCAATGAGAAAGCAAACTACCCTGTTCGGCGCACTGGCAGTGACTGCCACACTGGCCCTTTTCCCGATGATGTCCGCGGTAGCTGAAGAAGTCCGCGTGCCAGTTGGCACCCAGGCCGATCGCGACCAGGCCAGCTTCCCCGGCTCTGGCATGAGCCAGTCATCAGTGCGCGCTTCCTGGGGTGCACCCGTGGAAATTGAAGGTCCCGTGGGCCAGCCACCGATCACCCAGTGGCACTATCAGGGCTTTATCGTGTATTTCGAAGGCGACCGGGTTATCCATACCGTTCTCAAGCCGAATCGCTGAAGGCCCGAGGGGCCTTTCCAGGCTGGAAATTCCCTTCCCATGTCCTGACGTTCAACCAATCGTTGGTTAGAATGGCGTCTTTTATGATTCAAGGTGACGTAGTGACAACCAAACGAGTGTTGCCCGCAGAGTGGGCGCCCCAGAGTGCCGTCATGCTGACCTGGCCCCACCCGGGAACCGACTGGGCAGGCCTGATCGACGAAGTTGAACCGGTGTTCCTCGACATCGCGAAAGCCGTACTCCCACACGAACACCTTGTTATCAGTTGCGAACACGTAGTCCGCCTGCAGGAGCTAGAACGGGACCTCAATCGGTACGCCGCGGACAACGGTTTTCCGGGCCGCGTGAGATCGGTTCCGGCACCGGCGAATGACACCTGGACCCGCGACCATGGCCCCATCACCATTCTCACCGACGAAGGGCCGACACTGCTGGATTTCAGGTTCAACGCCTGGGGCGGAAAGTTCCCCTGGGAAAAGGACGATGCGTTAAATAATCACCTTTTCAATGCTGGCATCTTCGGCACAGCCGGGATGCAGCAGGTCGGTTTTGTGCTGGAAGGGGGTTCATTTGAATCGGATGGTGAAGGCACCCTGCTGACCACATCCGAGTGCCTGCTGACGCCCACCCGAAATCCGGCCATGGATCGCACGGCGATTGAACAGCTGCTTTCCGAGGTGCTGGGAATCCGGCGGATTCTCTGGCTCAACCACGGCTATCTTGCCGGGGATGACACCGACAGCCACATCGATACCCTCGCCCGATTTTGCGCCCCGGATCACATCTGCTACGTGAGTTGCCCAGATGTGGCGGATGAACACTACAGCGCGTTGGCGGCCATGGAGGAGGAACTTCAGGAGTTCCGCCAGGCCGACGGCGCCCCCTACAAGCTGACGCCTCTGCCCTGGCCTGATGCCATTCATGATGAGGATGGTGAGCGTCTTCCGGCCACCTATGCCAACTTCCTGATCATCAACGAAGCGGTTTTGCTTCCCGTTTACGGCGTTGATCAGGATCAGGACGCCATTGCTGTCATGAAAGAGATCTTTCCGACAAGAGCAATAGTGCTGATCAATTGCCGGCCCTTGATTCGTCAGCATGGCAGCCTTCACTGTGTAACCATGCAAATTCCGGCCGGAGTAGTCAGTTGATGAGCAGTGAGTTGCGCAAAAGCCAAATCAATGTTGCCGCCATCCAGCAGGCCTGTAGCAGCGACAAGGCCGCCAGCCTCGCCACTACCGAGAAACTGGTTCGTGAGGCCGTAGCCAGTGGCGCCAACCTGGTGATCCTCCAGGAACTTCACGCCACCTTATATTTCTGCCAGACCGAGGAAACGTCTGTTTTCGAGCTGGCAGAGCCGATTCCCGGTCCTACCAGCAAGCGCCTGTCTGACCTGGCCCGGGAACTGGGTATTGTGCTGGTTGGATCCATTTTCGAACGTCGTATGAACGGCGTGTACCACAACACGGCGGTCGTATTTGAGAAAGACGGCTCCCTGGCAGGGCTGTACCGGAAAATGCACATTCCGGACGACCCGGGGTTCTATGAAAAATTCTACTTCACGCCCGGTGACGCCCAGTTCAACGATGGCCGCAGCGGTTTCACGCCTATCGATACGTCTGTCGGCAGGCTCGGCGTGCTGGTGTGCTGGGACCAGTGGTACCCCGAGGCCGCAAGGCTGATGGCCCTGGCTGGCGCCGAGATCCTGATCTACCCAACTGCGATCGGCTGGGATGTAACGGATGACCCCGATGAACAGGCGCGTCAACTGGACGCCTGGGTCACCGTGCAAAGGGGCCATGCCGTTGCCAACAACCTGCCAGTCGTGGCTCCGAACCGGGTAGGCACCGAACCCGACCCCTCCGGGCACAGCGACGGCATCCGTTTCTGGGGCAACAGTTTTATCTGTGGCCCGCAGGGTGAGTTGCTAGCCCGGGGCGATGACAGCTCCGAATGTATCCTTGCCGTCACCCTGGATCGCAACCGCAGTGAATCGGTTCGCCGTATCTGGCCGTATTTGAGAGATCGCCGAATAGACGCCTACGGCGACATCCTCAAACGCGTAAGGGACTGAGCCCCGAATGAAAAAACTGGTCGATACCGTAGTCAGTGAACTGAACCAGATACTCTTGGGCAAAGACCAACAGGTACGCCTTGCCCTCTGCGGGCTTCTGGCCCGGGGGCACCTGCTGATCGAAGATATCCCCGGCATGGGCAAAACCACTCTTTCTCATGCCCTGGCCAAGGTGATGGGGCTGACGTACCAGCGCATCCAGTTCACCAACGACCTGCTTCCGGCGGATGTGCTGGGTTACTCCATGTACGACAAACAGGCCGGTAGCCTGGTATTCCACCCCGGCCCGATCTTTGCCCAGGTGGTGTTGGCTGATGAAATCAACCGGGCATCACCGCGAACGCAGAGCGCTCTGCTCGAAGCCATGGAAGAACGGCAAGTGTCCATCGAGGGCGAGACCCGGCCACTGCCCCACCCGTTCTTCGTGATTGCCACCCAGAATCCCATCGAGCAGGGCGGCACCTATCCCCTGCCCGAGTCCCAACTGGACCGGTTCCTCATGCGTCTTCGCCTCGGCTATCCGGACCCGCGGGCCGAGCGGGAGCTGCTGGAGGGCGAAGACCGTCGTGCCATGACTGAAAAGCTGCCGACCCTGCTCTCCCAGGCCGACCTGAAAACCCTGCAGGAAGGCGTTACCCGGATAACCGCCAGCCCGGCTCTTCTGGATTACGTGCAGCGGTTGCTGGAACAGAGCCGGAGAATGCCCGGCCTTCTGTACGGGCTTTCGCCCCGGGCGGGATTGGGACTGGTGCGGGCCGCCAAAGCCTGGGCCCTGATGGAGGGGCGTCATCACGTGCTGCCTGACGACATCCAGGCCGTGTTCCCTGCAGTGGCGGCCCACCGTCTCGAACAGGGCGAGTCCGGAAAAAGTGCGGAAAGGGTTCGTCAGCTGTTGGCAACTGTTTCTGTGCTTGAGTAAATAGCAAGGTTTTATAAGCGGAATTGGCCAAAACGAATGGCAGACCGCGCCTTTCATGTTAGCCTTTGCCCCTTTCCCCGAAGCGTCTGGCCCTGAAACCGGGGCCCGGCAACGTACGGCTTTTTCAGTGAGAGAATTCCCAATGAGCGACACCAAACATTCCCGACTGATCATCCTCGGTTCCGGCCCCGCAGGTTACACCGCTGCCGTTTACGCAGCCCGCGCCAACCTGAACCCGACCCTGATTACCGGTATTGAAGTCGGCGGCCAGCTCACCACCACCACCGACGTCGACAACTGGCCCGGCGACAACGACGGCGTTCAGGGCCCGGAGCTCATGCAGCGCATGCTCAAGCACGCCGAACGCTTCGAAACCAGCATCGTCTACGACACCATCAACGAAGCCGACCTTCGTAACCGCCCATTCCGCCTCAAGGGCGATGGCGGCGAGTACACCTGCGACGCCCTGATCATTGCTACCGGCGCCTCCGCCATGTATCTCGGCCTCGAGTCTGAAGAGAAATTCAAAGGCCAGGGCGTCTCCGCCTGCGCCACCTGCGACGGCTTCTTCTACAAGAAGCAGAAAGTTGCCGTTATTGGCGGCGGTAACACCGCGGTCGAAGAGGCTCTGTACCTCTCCAACATTGCCGACGAAGTGACCCTGGTGCACCGCCGCGACAGCCTGCGTGCCGAAAAGATCCTCCAGGACAAACTGTTTGAAAAGGCCGAAAACGGCAACGTCAAGATCGTCTGGGACCACACCCTCGACGAAGTCCTGGGCGACGGCACCGGCGTCACCGGTATGCGCATCAAAAGCACCAAAGACGACTCCACCCAGGAAATGGACCTGGCCGGCGTATTCATCGCCATCGGCCACAAACCCAACACCGACCTGTTCCAGGGCCAGTTGGACATGGAGAACGGCTATATCCGCATCCGCTCCGGCCTCGAAGGCATGGCCACCCAGAGCAGCATTCCCGGCGTATTCGCCGCCGGCGACGTAGCCGACCACGTCTACCGCCAGGCCGTCACCTCCGCCGGCTTCGGCTGCATGGCCGCCCTGGATGCGGAAAAGTTTCTGGATCAGCAAGACTGATTGTGCTTGAGTAAAGAAAAGGAACGCGAACTCAAAAGTTTGCGAAGGTCGGTGGGAGCCGCCTTCTGAAACTGTGCGGAGCCATGGATGGCGGAGCCAAGCGTACAAGGACGTATTCACAGCGTGTTTCAGAAGGCGGCTCCCACCGGCCGGTACTCTGTAAAATAGAACCGAAACATTGCAGTAATTGCCGGAGAAGGATGACCTCACTACCCTGGCTAGACCCGGACCAACTCTGGTTCCCCCCCGCCAACGAAGCCCTGGACGACCCGGACGGCCTTCTCGCCCTCGGCGGCGACCTTTCCACTGAGCGACTCATACTGGCCTACCGGAACGGCATCTTCCCCTGGTACAGCGACGACCAGCCCATTTTGTGGTGGTCACCGAATCCGCGGTGTGTCCTTTTTCCGAACGAAATCCACGTTTCACGGAGCCTGCGCCGGACCCTGAACCAACAACGCTTCCAGGTAACCGCAGACAGACACTTCGGACGAATCATCCGCCTGTGCGCCTCAACCCGTGCCGAAGGTACCTGGATTACCGAGGAAATGATTGCCAGCTACTCAGAGCTGCATCGCATGGGCGTCGCCCACTCCATCGAAATCTGGAACCAGCGTGGTGAATTGGCTGGTGGCATGTACGGACTGGCAATTGGCCGGTGTTTCTTCGGTGAATCCATGTTTTCTCTGGAAACCAACGCGTCCAAAGTTCTCATGGTTCACCTGGCGCACCAGTTACAGCTCTGGGGCTACCGGATCATGGATTGCCAGGTAGAGAGCCGGCACCTGCTTACCATGGGCGCACGGACTATTCCACGGGAAGAGTTTTTATCTATACTCAGGATGACCATCGATCAGAAACCGGATCAGACCGACTGGACCTTCCTATGGCGTTGGCCCGGGCCGGAGGAGTGAATGAGCAATCTCAGAACCCTGGTGTTCTTCGCGACACCACCGCACGATTGCAGCTACCTGCCAGACCGCGAGGCCACCACCATGTTTGTAGATCCGCGGGCTCATATCGACAAAAAGCTTTACAGCCAACTCACGGCTCTCGGCTTTCGCCGCAGCGGATCCCACTACTACCGCCCTCACTGTGAGCAGTGCAATGCCTGCATACCAGTTCGGTTGAAAGTTGATGATTTCAAGCCGGACAGAAGCCAGCGGCGGGTTCTCCGCAAAAACAAGGATTTGCAGTGCACCATGGTGCCCGCCACCTTTGCGGAGAGGTATTACCAGCTCTACGCCAATTACATCGAACAAAGGCACAAGGACGGCGATATGTACCCGCCGACCCGGGAACAGTTCACCTCGTTTCTGGTAGAAGGCGCAACCGATTCCTGGTTTCTGGAAATCCACCAGGGCGAACGGCTGGTAGGACTGGCAGCCGTCGATCTTCTGGACGATGGCCTTTCGGCCATCTATACAGTTTTCGATCCTGATCTGGAGGACCGCAGCCTGGGCACCTTCGCAATCCTCTGGCAAATTGAGGAAGCCCGCCGCAGGGGGCTTCCCCACCTGTACCTTGGTTACTGGATCAAGCAGTGCCGAAAAATGAATTACAAAACACGCTTCCGACCCATCGAAGCACTGAGAGACGGGCACTGGCGTGAACTGGACGCAGGCTAACTTTGCCAAACGCCGATAAATCAGGCAGAATTGCGCAATTTAGAATCACCAGAAGCATATTCAAACGAGGTTTCTACTGAATGCCGAAATCAGATGCCATTGAAATGGAAGGCGTTATTATCGATACCCTTCCAAACACCATGTTCCGCGTTGAGCTGAGCAACGGTCATGTTGTGACAGCCCATATCTCCGGAAAGATGCGCAAGAACTACATCCGCATCCTGACAGGTGACAAGGTCAAGGTTGAGCTGACTCCCTATGACCTGAGCAAGGGCCGGATCGTATATCGCGCCCGTTGATGCTCCCATGACATCTGAAAGCCCCTTCGGGGGCTTTTTTCGTCAGGGCACAAAAAAACCGCTGCCGGTTACCCGGCCAGCGGTTTTTCTTTAATCGAGCCTGTCTCAGACCGCCTCTGCAGGCTCGTCCTCGTACTCGAATACCAGCTCGTCATCCCGCAGGTGGATGAAGACATCCCCGCCTTTCTCTGAAAGGCGCCCGAACAGGATCTGCTCGGCCAGCGGCCGCTTGATCTTGTCCTGGATCAGGCGGGACATGGGGCGGGCGCCCATGGTGACGTCATAGCCCTTCTCGGCCAGCCAGGCCTTCGCCTCGTCATCCACATGCAGAACCACATGCTTCTCATCCAGCTGCGCCTGCAGCTCGGTGAGGAACTTGTCAACCACGTGGGTGATGGTATCGATCTGCAGGTCGCCGAACTGGATGATACCGTCCAGGCGATTGCGGAATTCCGGCGTGAAGGTCTTGCTGATAATTTCCATGCCGTCGGTGCTGTGATCCTGCTCGCTGAAGCCAATAGAGCGACGAGCCATGCTCTCGGCACCAGCGTTGGTGGTCATTACCAGAATCACGTGGCGGAAATCTGCCTTGCGGCCGTTGTTATCGGTCAGCGTACCGTGATCCATGACCTGCAACAGGAGGTTGAACACTTCCGGATGGGCCTTCTCGATCTCGTCCAGCAGCAGGACACAGTGCGGATGCTTGTTCACCGACTCGGTCAACAGGCCACCCTGATCGTACCCAACGTAGCCCGGAGGCGCACCGATCAGCCGTGATACGGTGTGCCGCTCCATATACTCCGACATGTCAAAGCGTACCAGTTCGATACCCAGAACCTTGGCCAACTGCTTGGTAACCTCGGTTTTACCGACACCGGTCGGCCCTGCGAACAGGAAGGCACCCTCTGGCTTCTCAGGGGCCTTGAGCCCGGCGCGAGCCAGCTTGATAGCAGTGGACAGCGATTCGATGGCCGGATCCTGACCAAAGACCGTCATCTTCAGATCCCGCTCCAGATTCCGCAGCAGATCCTTGTCGCTGGTAGACACGTTCTTCGGTGGGATACGGGCAATATTTGCAACCACATCCTCGATCTCGGTGACATCAACGGTCTTCTTACGCTTGCCTTCCGGCTGCAGCCGCTGGCGCGCGCCCGCCTCGTCAATGACGTCAATCGCCTTGTCCGGTAGGTGACGATCAGTAATGTAACGGTCGGACAGCTCTGCAGCCACCCGAAGCGCCTTGTCGGTGTATTTGAGATCGTGGTGCTTTTCAAAATTCGGCTTGAGGCCCTTCAGGATCTGGTAGGTGTCCTCAACACTGGGCTCGTTCACATCGATTTTCTGGAAACGGCGCGCCAGGGCACTGTCTTTCTCGAAAATACCCCGGAACTCCTGGAACGTTGTAGAGCCAATGCACCGGATTTCACCCGAACTGAGCATGGGCTTCAACAGATTCGACGCATCCATCACGCCGCCGGAGGCAGAGCCCGCTCCGATGATGGTGTGGATCTCGTCGATGAACAGGA
>NZ_DDOI01000047.1:0-4015 GCF_002341575.1 Marinobacter sp. UBA2498
TCAAAGACGCAAAATGGATTGGTAGCCTGCCACATCCACCTCAAACCGGGTGTTCTGACGCAAGTGATCCCTCAGCGCCTCCAGCGCCTCCGGATCACCGTGGATCAGGTTGATCGGCGTTTCGGGGGCCAGGTCACTCTGAGCAAGCCACTGTTCAATCTCTGCGAAATCCCCGTGCCCGGAAAGCCCACTCAACACTTCCAATCTGGCTTTGACAGGAAACCAGTCACCGTGGATCTTGATCCTTTCCGCTCCGCCAATCATCTTGGCCCCTCGTGTTCCCCCGGCCTGATAGCCGGCGAAAATAACAGTTGTGCGGTGCTGGCCCAGGAGGCGCTTGAAATGATGAAGTATGCGTCCACCTGTTGCCATGCCACTGCCGGCAATAATTACGTGGGGGTATGCCTGGCCAGCCAGCGCCTTGGAGTCCTGAACACTGCGACTGTAATGAACGGTGCTACACATTTCGTGGCACTCGGAACTGCTCAATCGGTGCTGATCCTCGTAGCGGCAGTAAATCTCGGAAACATCGATTGCCATGGGACTATCGAGGTAAATTGGAAGCACTGGAATTCGCCCCGCCTTCATCAGGGTAGTGAACATATGCTGTAAAACCTGCGCCCTGCCCACAGCAAAGGCCGGAATCAATATATTGCCCCCTTTGTCGACGGTTTCATTAACGATGTCTGCCAACTGCGACAACGGGTCCGCATCGTCGTGGCGACGATTGCCATACGTTGACTCCAGCATCAGCATGTCCAGAGCTGGCAGAGGCGCAGGTGGCCTCATGAAAATATCGTTGAGGCGCCCAACATCGCCGGAAAAACCGATGCGTTTACCTTCCGTCTCAATAATGATGCAGGCAGCACCGAGAATGTGCCCAACCGGCCGAAGATGGAAGCGTATATCACCGAGCTGGACTTCTTCGTAAAAGTCTACCGGCTGAAACAACTCCATACAGGCGTCCGCATCATCCTGGTCATACAGAGGCTCCGGAGTTTCATGTTTACTCAGTTTATGGCGGCCGAGGTAATGCGCCTCCTCTTCCTGGAGATGGCCGCTATCAGCCAGCAGTATTTCACTCAAATCACGGGTAGCGTGGTGGGTATAAACCGCCCCTCGAAACCCCTGCTTGTACAACACAGGTATATAGCCCGAGTGATCCAGGTGGGCGTGGGTCAGAAGCACTGCGTCCAGTGATTCTATATCCAGCGGCAATGGCTGCCGGTTGCGCTTTCTCAGCCACTTGTAACCCTGGAACAAACCACAATCAACCAGAACCCGCGTCTCCCCCGCTTCAATCAGGAACTTGGATCCGGTAACCGTCTCTGCGCCACCAAGGAATGTAATATTCATCGACTCTTACTCCTGTCCTGATTGAGAAAATGCCTGATCGGTGGCGCCAGCAACTCACTGACATCAATACCGTTGGTACTGTGTGGAATGGTGTTGGTGGTCACCAGAGACTGTAAACCCGCAGCCAAAAGATACTGATCCGAAGCCTCGGCAAAGATGCCGTGCACCGCAGCACAGAGAATAGCCTCCATACCCTGCTCCTCGAGGCTGTCAAGCAGGCGGACCAATGTCGGATTCTCGATGGTCATCAAATGGGCTAACTCCCGCTGGGTCAATCCTCCACCACCACGCTGCAGGCAGACCATGGTGAACCATCGAGCCTGGGTAACCCCAAGGTCTTTCAAGCGCTCATCCAGTAAACTTGCGCCAGCGCCTTGCCACCCGAGCACTGGTGAAAGGAAACTGATCTCGAGGGATTTGTGGGTCCATATCGCTGTCCTGCTATTGCTGACTCAGTAACAGTAAATCGTAAGCTAATCATTGAGGCCAACATAAGTCACACATTGATCTGGGATCAGGCTTGCGCCAGATCAATATGCAACATCACGCGGATTCCGAGGCCAGCTAAGGAACTTCTCCTTCCAGTGAGACAGGTAACTCCTCACTTTTTCAGAGACAGGAGGCCTTCAGCGTATTGTCGCCCTGGTAGACACCCTTGCACCGTGACCGGCAACCGGCTTAAAAAAGCTGGCGCCGAGCGCTCCACAACGCTGTAGCATCTTCACTCGAAACCAGCCCGGTCTTCGGCACGACGTCTTCCAGGCAATCCGCATCCGCTAAGGTCAGTCCCCAGTCGGGTAGAGTATGCGGGGTCGACAACAAGGCCAAGTTCCGCTTATCGGCCAGAATGGCATGTACTCGGGAGGTTGGGTGACCAAAAAATCAGTAGTTCAATAGGTTGAGAGTGTTTTTGCGCTATTTTTCGCGTTTGTCTGCCAGCCCTCATATAGAGATACATCTGTACGGCAAAGACGAGGTAGATGGATAAGAACGGCAGAAAAAACCACAACGGCTCGTTGAGATAGTGCTGCATCAAGCGCCAGACTATCATGTTTTCCAGCGCCATACCCATGGGATAAAGCACGATGAAGCCGCTGTAGCGTGCCCAGGCCAGCAAAGGGTTCGCTTTCTCAAGGTAATACAGATACCTCAAGGTATCCGCGCCGACCCAGGCCACGCCCAAAATCACAATCATCCACTGTGGGCCGAGAGGCAGGAATAAAAATAAGAGAACAGATACTGCGATCCGCGCACCGACCTGGATGAGGCTTGGGACAAACGTTGACCCGGTGTTGCCTCTGGCAGCCGACCACACCTCAATCACAGCCAACCCTTGCGACAGGCCGATCGCGGTCACCAAAGCGGAAACGTTAACCGTGCCGGTGACTGATAAGATCAAAACCAGCGAGATCAGTCCCTGCAAACAGAGCTGAACGATGTTGTAGCAATTCATTGCGCTTGGCTGCATGAGATAACCCAGGAACCCTTCCCTCTAATCCAACATAAGATATTCGGCTACCGCCTGGTGTATACATCACCTGTCGGACAGTTGCTGATCCAAATGCACTTGTCCGCAAACTCTGGAACGATGGAGGAGACCAGCGCATTGTCGTCCAGCTTTCCTTCAGCCACGAGTATATCGGTAAGCAGGCCCGTCATCGACTTGGTCATAGACATAGCTCCGTGATTGCCGGCCTCGTCGAGGTATTGACGGGTGCAGACTCGCAGTAAACGATACTGCGCCCAATACGTTTTTACAAAACGACGGCGCGAGACACATCAGCCAATCCTGGAATCAACTCGTATGAACTAGACTCGGGATATGGAATGGGTCCCTCAGTTCATTCACAAAACAGCGAGAACAAAAAATGAAATTCCAGAAAACTTCGCGCAATTGGCTTGCCCTGGCTCTCTCTCTGGGTCTTTCTGCCACCGCTTTTACGGCGCACGCCCACGAAGGCCCGGCTCCGTCTTCATCGGGCCCTGACACTAGCCAACCGAATGGAGGCACCGCGCAGGGAATGCAGCACCACTACTCTCATAAAAATGGTTATCAAGGACACCATGGCAACAGCGCTCACTCGCGCCATCATGGCATGCACAATCAAGGTGGGATGCATCATGGTATGAACGGCTATCAGGGCACGCCTCGTGGCCCTTCGATGGAGCTTGATCTTGACGATGGCCAACTTGAAGAGATTGCTGGGATTGAAAAGGAGCTGCGATCAGATCTTCAGGAACTGAAGGTCCAAAGGTACGAGGAATCGCTCAAGTTACAGGAGCTTTACGCCGAAGATGAGCTCGATGCGGGCGATATCAATGATCAACAGCAAAAGGTTTTCGACGTCATCAAGGAAATAACGGAATTACAGGTTGAAGCCCAACAGGACATTCGCGACCTGTTGACCTCCGAGCAGAGAACTCAGCTTCAGCGTTCAGGTGGCTGGCTCATGTTGAATTGATCTCACTTTTTCAAGCAGAACACTCAGATAATCAACCCGGGGCAGCGTCGCGGGTTGAGAAGTTTCTAACGTCGTCTACGGGTATTTGCATACGTGCAGTAATGGTTTCTGCATACGTCCGTGAAAGCCTCTTTCAAGTACACTAATCATTAGCTTGAACACAATGCATCGACAAACGATGTTTGCCCGCTGCAACT
>NZ_DDOI01000047.1:4069-15311 GCF_002341575.1 Marinobacter sp. UBA2498
AACTGATCGATGGGAGAAGCCTCTGCAAAACGGAAGCAGGATCCATCGAAAAACCATTGGAGGTTTTCAAACTTATGAACGTCATCCCTGTGATCACCCTATTTGGCGGCTTGGCTGCATTTTTCGCTCTGGCCGTAACACTGAGATACGCCGCCTGCAAAACTCAGGTGGTTGATAAGCAGAACGACAACCAACTCGCTGGCTCATAAAAGCTAGCCACCCGGATTACTGGCAAGCTCTTTAAGCGCTCTCATCGCCTCATCAATGCGATCGCTAGGCACAAACATGTGATCGTGATAGAACCCTGCTATCACGTTAGTGGTAATGCCCCGTTCAGCCAATAGGCTTGTGACGACAGATGTGAGCCCGAGAGCTTCAAGGCTGGAGTGGCCCTCCAGAGTGATGCGACGGAATACTCTGTAGTAGTCCAGGCCTTCGGTCTTGGCCTCATCTAGAGGAATGACCAGGGTAAGGCCTTCCAGTTCGGCAATGCTGACAATGGGCTTGAGGTGTTCCAGTTCACCGTACTTTGCCTTTGGCACCGTGCAGTAGACATAAGTTGTCGAATCCAGTGTTGGCGAGAGCTGCTTGATCAATTCCTGAAGAAATTCGCTTCGCATCATGTTTACTATCCTTTATCGAAAGGTCATGGTCATGGTCATAACAAAAACTTAGCACTTTCTGCAGGCTACCAAAGCAGAATACTCGTTTTTCCTCCCCATTAACTTTTTCAGGGAACCGTTAAGCTTGGCGGCATGCTGATTCAGGGCAATATCGTCAAATACGGTTGGAAAGCCGGCGCTCCGATGATTCAGACGCTCACTGGAGCGCTTTTTCCACCGCCTCCAGAAAGCCAATCATATCCACCACTTGTTCAGACTCCGGATCAACGGTTTTTCCTTTCAGATCGGCAGTAACGATGCCGCTGTCCACCGTGTCGGTTAATGCCGCTTTCAATTGAACGGCGTATTGGCTCAAAGGCTCGTTGCCTTCCCGCTCACCCAGGGTTTCCAGAGCGTTGCCCAGCGCAAAAATCAGGGCCGACGGGTTGAAATGAGCTACCTTACCGTCGCTCTCGAGATACTTCAGGTAAAGATCATGGGCGGTGCCATGGGGTGCCTCGAACAGCATGGTTCCGTCTTTGCTCTCGATGATTGAACTGGCCGTCGCCAGGCTTCCCCCGAGAGCGGCGGAAATGTCCGAGAAGATATCGCCGTCGAGGTTCTGGGAGGGATAAAGCGCATTTCTCGGTGGATCCGTGATCATCTTTTTAAGCTGGCTGGACGGCCGCATGATCATGAACGAGGGCGGCGGTGTATGCTCGCTGGCCAGTTCCCTGCGCACTTCGGTAATGACCTCGCTGTAGACTTCGTCGTACTCCATGTACTCGCGCTTGAGACCAAAATACACCTCTTTGTCCTTGCGGGAGGCATCCCGGAAGACTTGCAGAACCCAGTCCTTGATGGCTTCCCGGTCATTGGACATGAGCAGCATCGGGTCGCCTTTCCTGACCCGGCGGGCATGCTTCTCGTCACCGTCGACGATCACCTTGAGAATGCCATCCTCCTTGGCCGCCATGTTGAAGCTACCATACTGGTCGCCGCCCCCAGCGCTCATCCGTGAGATGGACACATGAGCCCCGCGGCCTGGAATGCCGAATTCCTTGAGTTGGTTCACCAGCTTGAGCAGCTTTCGCCCGGTGGTATTATCCGGCACACCCCAGAGCGCACGCTCCGGCGGATTGGAAACAATGCGGGCTGCCTGGGCATCAATCAGTTCGTAGTAGTAATTCAGCCCCAGGTCTTCAATCTGCTTCTTGTAGTCACTGTGATAGATGTCCTCGATCACCGAGCGCATGGCCCCATCGTAGCCGGGGATCACCGTATCCTTGAGGCCGAGGTATACGTCTCGTTTTTCTGCGATTGCACGCTGGAAAAAGCGATGCGCCCAGGCTTTCACATCCTCGATGTCATTCGTCGCAAGCAGCCACGGATCGCCTTTGCGAATCTCTCGCCGATGAAGCTCTACCGGGTCGCCGCTGCTGCCCACAAACATCAGCTTGACCACGCCGGTTGCCAGGGAAAGCTGGTTAAAGCTGTCCTTGATGCCGCCGAATTCCATGGTATCCACCTCAATGTCACGCCCGACCCACTGGGGGCGGCGGATGTTGAGGTTGCGGAACTGGATATCCTCGCGGGTAATATTGCCACTGATGCCCTTGCGGATCGCACCATTGGGGGACTTGGTCGCCAGCGGGTGCAGATTTTCGCCATCCACATCCGGGTGTTTCCTGAGCAAGTCCTCCAACTGCTAGCGGTTTACCGTCATGCCAGCGTTCTTTACACCCACTCCGTGGCGTTGGAGCGAATCGATGGCATCAATAACCACCTGGCCATTGGTCAGCAGCCGGTTTTCCGCAGACAGATCGATTTCCTCAAGCTGAATATCAAGCCGTGAGCTCACAAACTTCTTGAGAATGTGTTCAAACGCAACCTGAGCCATCTCGTCGCCGTGAAGGATTACAAGGGGCGAGGTCACACTGATTCTACTGTCCATGAAAATCTCCCTGCTGTTTGTTGGCCTGGTCAGTCCTGCTGCGATGCCGACTGCTTGATCCCTAGCCGTTCATTGACGGCATCCCGGATCTCCCGGTAACGCTCGGGATTTTTCGCCAGGAAATCCAGATTGTCCTCGGGGAATATCTCTTTTTTCTTTTTGCCGGCTTCCTCACTGGTAAAAATAGACGGCAAAAGCTGTTCAAGGCAACGTAGCATGACTTCCGGCGATACCGACGCACCAGGCGATGCACCCAGGAGCGTGCCGTAGGTCTTGTCTTTCGAGACGAGGATCTCTGTACCCATTTGCAGATCTCCATCGCGGATGATCTGAACCCGCTGCCCGGCCTCAACCGCTTTCCAGTTGAACTTCTTGCTCATGCCCGGTGCGAAACTGTCCAGCTCCTCGAACATGCTCTTTTCACCCTTGAAGGTCTCTGAAACCAGATATTTGACCAACGGGAAGTGCTCAATGGCGACATTCAGCAAGCTCGGGATATCGTGGAGGCGCATGGATCGGAGGTAGTCCAGGAACCCCCGGCCCCTCTCCAGCACCGGTTTAAACGAGGCAAAAGGACCAAACAGAAGATAATACCTATCATCCGAAACCCGCAGGTCCAGATGGGGAACGGACATCGGAGGCGCACCCACTTTCGCCTTTCCGTAAGTTTTCGCTCTGTACTGCTCGGCCTGTTCGGCGGTGATCTCGGCCTGCAGGAACCGTCCGCCGACGGGAAAACCGGTGAAGCGGCGCGCGAAAGGCAAGTGACTCTTTTTCAGGATCGGGAAGGCACCGCCGCCGGCACCGACGAAAAGAACGTCGGCCTTGTAGTGGCGATCAACGCCCCTGCTCTGGGTTTCCACAAGCCAGCTTCCGGCGGGGCTGCGATGCACTCGCTTGACGTGCGTCCCGTATTCAATTTTCACCCCAAGATCGTCAACAGCATGCTTGGCCATTTGCTCTGTGAGGGCGCCAAAGTTGACGTCCGTGCCCGTCTCGATAACGGTCGCCGCCATTTTCTCGTGTCTGGGCCGCTCCTCCATGGTGTATGGAATCCAGCTCTTGATCTCGTCGAAATCCTCGGAGTAACGCATCTGTTCGAAGAAATGGTGGGACGACATCTCATTGAACCGGAGCTTCAGTTCCTGAATAGACGGCTCGGAGACGATGGTGCAGTGCTTGGTCTGGTTGATAAACGATTTGGGGTCTTTGATGGCCCCTTTCTGGATCAGGTACGCCCAGAACTGCTTGGCCACATTGAACTGAGCGTGAATCTTCACCGCCTTTTCGACTGAAATAACCTCTTCGTCCACCGGCGTATAGTTCAGCTCACAATTCGCCTCGTGCCCGGTTCCGGCGTTATTGAACACCCAGGAGTTGCCTGCCCCGGGGCCGTCCAGTCTTTCGAGAATGGTGATATCCAGTTCCGGTGCCAGTTCTTTCGCGAGGGTCGCGAAAGTTGTGCCCATGATCCCTGCGCCAATGATGATTACGTTCATTAAAACCTACCCACGTGAGTCGAATGTCTGAACAAGGTTGGAAAAGTGTGTGTATTGACGGTAGCACGCTTCGGCAGACACGGAAAACGCGTGCCGAGCGTTCATTAACAAAGGAAATTTCTGAACAGAAGGGTCTACCCCTGTTTCGCAGTTTACGTTAAGGTAAACATGAACTGGCGGGAATCACACCAGATTTCGCCAGGCTGTCTACAATGACATTAACTACACTCCCACAAGGAGTGTTTGTTCCTCAGGCCACTACCCCAGGAAGAGGATTATGACAACAACAAAGTCCAAAGTTGTGTATTCCCCAGTGTTTACCGACGGTGCGGAGTTCCGGATTCCCACCTTCAAGCTCCTGAAACAGGACGGCAAGCTCTACAAGAGCGCCAAAGCTCCTGATCTCGACAAAGACAAGGCCCTCCGTATATACCGGGCCATGGTCACTACCCGAATTCTTGACGAGCGAATGCTTGCTGCCCAACGGCAGGGCCGCTTGAGCTTTTACATGCAGTGCACGGGCGAAGAAGCTGCCGTGATCGGCAGTGCCGCAGCACTGGATGATGGCGACATGATCATGGCGCAGTACCGGGAGCAAGGTGCCCTGGCCTACCGCGGCTTTACCATTGATGAATTCATGAACCAGTTGTTCGGCAACGAGATGGACTATGGCAAGGGCCGCCAGATGCCGGTCCACTATGGCTCGAAGAAGCTGAACTACATGACCATTTCCTCGCCGCTGGCCACCCAGATTCCCCAGGCCGCAGGCTATGCCTATGGTCAGAAACTGCGAGGCGAAGGCCTCTGCACGGTTACCTATTTTGGTGAAGGCGCCGCCTCCGAAGGCGACTTTCATGCTGCCCTGAACATGGCTGCGGTTCATCGGGTACCGGTGATCTTCCTGTGCCGCAACAACGGGTATGCCATTTCTACGCCGGCCGCCGAACAGTTTGCTGCCGACGGCGTTGCACCCCGGGCCTACGGCTACAAGATGGACGTGATCCGGGTGGATGGGAACGACATTCTTGCGATGTATCAGGCCACGCAGGAGGCCCGAAAGCTCGCCGTGGAACACAACCGCCCCGTATTGATTGAGGCCATGAGTTATCGCCTGGCTGCCCACTCCTCCTCCGACGATCCATCCGGCTACCGGAGCAAGGATGAAGAAGCCGTGTGGCGCGAGAAAGATCCGATTCTGCGTATGCGCCTCTGGCTGGAAAGCAAGAAATGGTGGAGCGAGGACGACGAAAAGCAGCTCCAGGAAAACATGCGCCGGGAAGTGCTCGAAACCATGAAGCGAGCCCAGAAACGGCCACCACCGCCGCTTGAATCATTGGTGAGCGATGTCTACGACGAGGTGCCACCTGCCCTGGCTGAGCAGTTCGACAAACTAAAGGCGCATATCCGCCGGTACCCGGACGAATACCCGAAGAGTGCCGAACACGCCAAGGGAGGGGCCTGAGATGACCAAGATGAATATGCTCCAGGCCATCAACAATGCCCTCGACACCGCAATGGCGGAAAACGAGCGAGTGCTGTGTTTCGGTGAGGATGTCGGCGTCTTTGGCGGTGTTTTCCGTGCCACCAGCAACCTGCAACAGAAATACGGCAAAGCCCGCTGCTTTAACACGCCTCTGGTAGAGCAAGGCATCATCGGGTTTGCCAACGGCCTGGCCGCACAGGGTTCGGTGCCGGTGGCCGAGATCCAGTTTGCCGACTACATTTTTCCGGCCTTCGATCAGATCGTGAACGAATCCGCCAAGTTCCGCTACCGTTCAGGCAACCTGTTCAACGTGGGCGGACTGACCATTCGCGCCCCCTACGGCGGCGGCATTGCCGGCGGCCTGTACCACTCCCAGTCACCGGAGGCCTACTTTGCCCATACCCCGGGCCTGAAAATCGTAGTACCGCGCAACCCGCATCAGGCCAAAGGGCTGCTGCTTGCCGCTATCCACGATCCCAACCCGACCCTGTTCTTTGAGCCCAAGCGCCTGTACCGGGCCTCGGTGGGTGAAGTGCCGGATGAAGACTATCGCCTGCCCCTGGGCGAAGCCGAAGTCACCAAGGAAGGCACGGACGTGACGGTTCTGGGCTGGGGCGCCCAGATGGAAGTGATTGACCAGGCCGTGGAACGGGCCGAGAAAGATGGCATTTCGTGCGAAGTCATCGACCTCAGGACGATTCTGCCCTGGGATGTGGAAACCGTCGCCAACTCCGTGTTCAAGACCGGACGGCTGGTGGTCACCCACGAAGCTCCCCTGACCGGCGGATTCGCCGGTGAAATCGCCGCCACGATTCAGGAGCGCTGTTTCCTGTATCTGGAGTCTCCGATCGCACGGGTAACCGGGATGGACACCCCCTTCCCGCTGGTGCTGGAAAAAGAGCACCTGCCCAACCATCTGAAGGTCTATGAGGCCATCAGGGCGAGCGTTGAATTCTAGGCTGATATCAGGACAGGAGAGTGACTATGAGTGATTTTATACTGCCCGATATCGGCGAAGGTATCGTGGAATGTGAACTGGTCAAATGGCTGGTTAGCGAAGGCGATGTGATTGAAGAAGATCAACCGGTCGCCGAGGTAATGACGGACAAGGCCCTGGTGGAGATTCCGGCACCCTACAGAGGCCGCGTGACACGCCTCTACTACAAGGAAGGCGACATCGCCAAAGTCCATGCCCCGCTGTTCGAGCTGGTGGATGAAAGCGAAAGCAGTGGCCAGGCGTCAGCGGCCAGTTCTCCGGAACCTGCCGAAGCAAAGCCGGCTCCCGAGGCGGAAAAAAAGCCGGCCTCCGGCGCCGAATCGGAAGATAACGCCACCGAAGACTTTATCCTGCCGGATATCGGCGAGGGTATCGTTGAGTGCGAGGTGGTGGAATGGCGCGTTGCCGAAGGTGACGAAATCGAGGAAGACCAGCCTGTTGTGGATGTTATGACCGACAAGGCCATGGTCGAGATTACCGCCCCTAAAGCCGGGCGCGTCACCAAACTTTATCACCAGCAGCAGGCCATGGCCAAGGTTCATGCCCCGCTGTTTGCGTTCATTCCCCGGGATCGTGAAGAGCCGGAGGAAGCTAGAATCAAACCGGAGCCCGCGGCTCAACTCTCAACCGCGACAGCCTCGCCTGTCGCTGCGGCCAGCCGACAGCGTATTCCGGCCAGCCCTGCCGTTCGCCGCCTCGTACGGGAGCATGAACTCAACCTCTCGGATATTCAGGGATCCGGCAAAGATGGCCGTGTGCTGAAAGCCGATGTATTGGCTCATATCGAGGAAGGCCCGAAACAGGCCCACGTCCAGGCACAGAACCAGGCTCCCGCCGACGATGCGCAAACGGCCACCACCAGCAGTGCCCGCAGGGCGCCTGCCGCCGAACAGGAAGCACGAGTCGAACCCATCCGCGGAATAAAAGCTGCGATGGCGAAAAGCATGGTCAAATCGGCCACCACCATTCCTCACTTTATCTACAGCGAGGATATTGATGTCACCGATTTGCTCAAGCTGCGGGAACAACTGAAACCGGAGGCAGAAGCGCGGGGCTCAAGGCTGACGCTCATGCCCTTCTTCATGAAGGCCATGGCCCTGGCAGTTCAGGAATTCCCGGTACTTAACAGCCAGCTCAACGATGACGTCACGGAGATTCACTACCTGCCCCAGTGCAATATCGGTATGGCGGTGGATGGAAAAGCCGGCCTGACGGTGCCGAACATCAAAGGCGTGGAAAGCCTCTCGTTGTTGGGCATTGCCGACGAGGTTGCGCGCCTGACCGAAGCAGCCCGATCCGGCCGCGTCAGCCAGGAAGACCTCAAGGGCGGCACCATTACCATCTCCAACATTGGCGCATTGGGCGGAACTTACACCGCGCCCATTATCAACGCGCCGGAAGTGGCCATCGTTGCCCTTGGGCGCACACAGAAACTGCCCCGGTTTGACGCCAACGGCCAGGTGGTGGAGCGCGCCATCATGACCGTGAGCTGGGCCGGCGACCATCGCATTATCGACGGAGGCACCATCGCCCGATTCTGCAACCGCTGGAAGGGCTACCTGGAATCGCCCCAAACCATGCTCCTGCATATGGGCTGACGTTTCATCATGGCGCAGAAGACGCAACTGCAGCAGTTCTACATACCCGAAGAGCAGTCGATCTACCTGCTCAGCCATGATGATGCCAAAAAGCTCAAAGACTGGGTGGCGCTCTGCGCCGCCCAGCTCCGCCAACTCGGCTACCAGAACATAGAGCTGATTGGCAAGGGTGCTTACGGCTTTGTATTCTCAGGCCGCCTGCCCGGCACCGCAGCCGGGGGCCCGGAACATGTTTTCAAATTCACCCGCATCAACCTGCCTCGGCATCTTCAGGACCGGCTTGAAGATGAAGCCTACATTCTGGAGCAGGTCCGCCATCCCAGGGTGCCACGGCTGATTTCCTACCAAAGAGCCAATAACCAGCCGATTCTGGTGATGGAGCGTGCTGCCGGATTAAATCTGGAAGAGGTTTCCCTGCGTGATGGTCGTCTGAAACCACGGCTCATCATGCGCATCGCGGACCAGCTGGCCGACACCCTGCGAAACCTTCGCCGTGAAAATGGACCGGCCGGCAGGCCAATCGTTCATGGCGATATCAAACCTTCCAATCTGGTCTTCGACGCCAGCACTGAAAACATTGCCCTGATTGACTGGGGCTCTTCCGTGTTTGCTCAGTTGGACGCCAACCAGCAATTCATCACCGCCAACGTGATGGAGCTGATGTCCGACAACCTCCAGCAAACAAACGCACGGCTCGGGGATGTGTATTTTATCGGCGAGGAACAGCTCAACGGCGGGCTGTCGTCTCCCCGTTTCGATGAACAGGGAGCAGCCGGCACGCTCTATGCCCTGGCGTCAGCCCAATCCTGCCGCTTTGGCCATCGGGCCATCCCGGCCACCTCACTGGGCCTGCCCATGGAATTCGCGCGCATGCTGGATGGCATGCTGTCACCGGATCCGGAAACTCGCCGTAAGGCCGGCGATTACTATCTGACAGAGATGCCGCGTATGGCCCGCACGGTGATGATCGATCTGCCGGAAACCCCGGTCGCGGCCCAGGTACCCGTGTGGGTGCGTGCCTCTGACCAGGAAATTGACACCGTGGTTTACAGCTCGCGTAAATCCTTTCTCAGGGAGGAAGGCGCACCGGAAACCCTCAACGACGTCAATGACGTACAGCTGGACCGCTACTACAAGAATTTCATGCAGGGCATGGGCGAAACCGAAAAGGCGTTTCTGGCAGCCGTGAGCCGGCTCGGGCGCTACCCGGTGGAAGGTGGACTGGCCGTGCGCTGGGAAACCGATGGCATCTACATCGACACTTCCCTGAATCTGCACGATCCTGCCTTGAAGTCGGCGTTTGTGCAGGCCGTCAACAATATGGTTTTCCTGGCCCAGGCCATTTACCGCAAGGGGATTTTCAAAAGCTGTCTGTTCAACGCCCGCAATACCTTGCACGTTGATCGCGATGAACCAACCCACCCCTTTGTTGTATCACCCGATATGAAATTGCACTACGAGGTAAGCCCCGCGCCTGAGGTTGAAGACGAAAGCCGGGTCCACTCTTACTTCGAGGACGGCCCGGACCCGGAGGAATTCCTGGTGTTACCCGACACCATTATTCACGCCCTCGAAGAACTCAACGCTATTCACCACACTGGCATGATCATCTTCGAAGCCCTGCCCCGCCATCTCAAAATCCATAGCCACTATCGGCTACTGGACCCTGAGCAAGAATCGGAGTTCAGCCGGTTGCTGGATGACATTCTCTCGGCAGTCGAGCAGATAACTGGCCTGGGTGTATCAGGCTTTATGAAGATGCCTTACAAGGACACCCGGTTCTTTCCCCACATCGAGCGACTTCCCGAACGCTACTACCCGCGTAATCCAAGGACTGAGCATGCTTCTACCTGAGGCAAAACACAGCTTCAGTTTTGAGAAACCGTGCCGTTACCTGTTAAAACAAATTAATAGAAGGACTACGCTTTGGCTTCCTCTTTTCTCGAATCCTTAGAACGAAAATTAGGTGTCCCGGGCAAGCTATTGATAGCGCCTGTTTTTGTTCTTCTCCTCTTCGCCTCTGTCACCTTTTTCAGCGTGAACGAATTTCAGGCACTCGACCAGCGTATGAACACGGTCGCCCGCGATCTTGCGCCAGAAACGGCCATTGGAACTGAGTCGGTCATCAGCGTTTATCGAATGCGCCTTCGGGTATTCGATTACTTTTCCACGGGCAACGAGGAAACCCTGGAACGGTTTGACGAGATGGAAACGGATTTCAGAGCGGTCATGGCCAAAGCTCAGGAGGACATTCAGGAGCCCGAGCGAGCGAGCCTCGTTGATCGGATTGAAGATACAACCAATCAGTACATTGAGTCTTTCAGGAACGTCTTGGTTCCGGCAAAGCGTCAGGTACTCAGCATTATTGCAGAACAACTGGATGTGCACGGACCTAACGCAACAAAAGCCCTCAGGCTTGCATTAAATGGCGTTGCCAACCGTGAGCCAGACAGCGAACTGAGAGCCGGTCTGGAGCAACTCCTTAACGATGCGTTGATCATGCGGATGACTGCCGAGCGGTACCTGGCAACTGGCGACGAGGATTCGCAAAAAGCCCTCGGTTGGGCCATTGAAGATCTGTCTGACGCCCTCGAACTGATTGATGCCGAGAATGGTCCCGAATTTGTTCAGGTATACCTGAACACCGTTGTTGAGGAACTGGAAGCCTACCGAGCTGCTGTTCAGAAAATGCTTGAGCAGCAGAGCATTCTCGTCAACGTTAAATCCCAGAAGCTGGACGTGCTGGGACCGGAAATTGCGAGCATGGCGAGGGAACTTGAAGCAAGTATATTTGCCTCCCTGGACGAAGAGGCCGATGAGGCAACCGCCGAAACCGATCTAGCTCTGAAATTTACTCTGGCAGCTTTCCTGGTCTCTGCCGTACTCGGATTGATTGTTGCGATTGTGATGAGCCGTTTGATGGGCAACAGCGTGAAACGCGCCAAGACTGAAATTCTCGGTTACCTCGATGACATCGCCAATAACAACGGCAACCTCTCAACCCGACTCACTCCGGGCCGTCCCGATGAGATCGGTGACTTCATCGACGCAGTCAACACCTTCCTGCAAACGCTCGAGGAAACGATTTCCCGAATTGTGACGGCGTCTC
>NZ_DDOI01000047.1:15369-15775 GCF_002341575.1 Marinobacter sp. UBA2498
GGCGTCTCGCCAACTGACAGGCGAGTCCGAATCACTCTCCGGCATCACAGAGCGTACAACCGCCAATTCGGAGCAACAGCGCGACCAGATCACGCAGGTGTCTGCCGCCATGCAGGAAATGGTGTCCACCTCCGAAGAGATCGCCTCGAACACCAGCGAAACTGACGAATCGGCCCGTAAGGCCTCATCGCTTGCGGATTCCGGACAGGAAACCGTTGGCTCAGCCATTCGGGCGGTTACCAACCTCGCCAATCAGGTTGAGAAAGGGTCTACCCGGATCCAACAACTGGAGAACGAATCGGCCGAAATCGGCAATGTGCTGGCTGTTATCCAGAGCATTGCTGAGCAAACGAACCTTCTGGCGCTAAATGCCGCCATTGAGGCGGCTCGAGCCGGTGACGCCGGG
>NZ_DDOI01000047.1:15863-28593 GCF_002341575.1 Marinobacter sp. UBA2498
GAGCCGGTGACGCCGGGCGGGGATTTGCCGTGGTTGCCGATGAAGTTCGAGGACTGGCCAAGCGCGTTCAGGAATCGACCGTCGATATCGAGCGGATTGTGTCCCAGCTCCAGAGTGGCGCGGCCGGCGCAGTAGTGGACATGAGCAAGGCCAAGCAGATGGCCGAAGAGGCCAGCGAGGAGGCAAGCAAGTCGGGCGAAGCCTTGACGGATATTCTCGCGGCGGTCAACAGCATCGTTGAAATGACCACCCAGATTGCGAGTGCAACCGAGCAGCAGAGAGCGACCGCCGCGGAGATGACCCAGAACGTGGAAATAAGCAGTGGCGCAATTGAGGAACTGGCCGGAGACATTTCCCAGGTGAATCACTCAAGCCGCTCTCTGGCGAACATGGCCGATGAATTGAATACGCTCGTGCGACGCTTCAGGGCCAGTGAATCCTGAACACACAATGGTTGCAGATGTTAACCAATTCACGAGAGCGCAGATGATTACCTGATACCTTTGGGTTTTAAGTTACACAATGTAACCGGAAACGGACTGCCCGGAGGTATCCCGCCATGACGCGCTCTCAATCACCCAGGAGGCAAGGCGTTCGCGGCCCTGTCATTGCCATGCTGACAGCGGCTGCCTGCCTCGGCACTGCTCAAGCCGCCGAACCCGAAAAAGTCATTTTCGCCGCCGAAAATGCTCTTTACGGTGCCGGTCATGACATCGGACGCGCGGATGGCTGGATTGATGAGCAACTCCGAGCTGCCATACGCGCCTATCAAGCTCAAAATGGGCTGCAAACCAACGGCAACCTGGATACGGCAACACTGAAAGCGCTCGGCGTGACCAAAACATCCAGCGCACCCATCACTGCAAATTCAGTCGGCAGTCGAAAGGCGTCATTGGCACAGCTCGGTTTGTCCCTCCCCGAGCCCGCGCCCAATACCCCGACCATTGCCAGGGCTGAACCAAAGCCTTCGCCAGAACCTACCCCGGCCCCCATTCAAAAATCTTCCGAACAGGGCGAGCCAACAACTTCGCTCGATGCCGAACCTGATGAAAACCAGATAGATACTGAGGGAACTTCGAAAAAACCTGAAGTGAAGGCACAAGAAAAAGTGGCGGAAGCAGCCCCGACAACACCCGAACCGGTAGCTTCAGAGCCCCCTGCTCCCATTTCAGCTCCAGCTCCCGTGCCGGAACCTGCGGTCGCCGAGGAAACTTCACCAGAAGCCACCAAAGAACCAGCCCCGGTGCTGGCCCAGCTCCCTTCAGAGCCCACCAGTGCGGGCCCTACCGAACCGAAAGCAACGGAAATGAAGAAAGCCCAGCCAGTCGAAGGAGAAAACACTGCATCGAAAAATTCCGCGGTTGCCGATAATTCTCAGAGCACCGGCGGCGGGTTTTTCAGCGTCTTGTTCGATTTCTTTTTTGGCTGGCTGGTCTGAGCGTCAACTCTGCAACCGGTCTTTAAAGACTTTCCAGTCAATCACGTTGCCGTCGGAATCGAAGTGGACGTATCCGCGGAAACTCGGGTCATCTTCCCAGGCCTTCACAAAGCCTACGGTTTCACCGGAGTCTGAGACGATCTCAAAGGCTTCGCTGCGGGCATTGGCAATGTCTTTATCAGGCTCTGTATCTGAACGCTTGAGGCTTACGGAGGAGTCTAGGGGCAAGTTGCTTTGAAGGAATTCCTGGATCATCGTCGAGCTCTCCTTTCAGGGTGAACCGGTCTGGTTCTGGAGGTAGCGTAACTATAGGACGATCCGGTAGAAAAGAATACAGATTCAGATCAATTTTCTTAGATTTTTTCGAGATAAAAGGGCTTTAAGAACAATAGGATATTTCATTATTGTGACAGTCTGTAACCTTCTGGACTGATTATTTTTCAACCAGTTCAGAAGGTTACCGAGAGCAGAGTCGATCAGTCACGAGGATCAGAATTTCCAGAACGGAGTGCTCAGTTTCTGTTCAACCAGTTCAGGGGAAAATCCCACATCGTTCAGCAACCGACGATCCATAGTCATCACCAGATGGATAAAGTTGCGCTTCATCCGCCAGCCTTTGTAAAGCGAAGCAGCTCTTTTCATTTCATTACTCCTTGGTCAACCCCAGAATATTGGTCTCCGAAAACCGGGACCTTGTTTAATTAGGGTCCTATTCTAAGCTTGACGAGGAGCTTTCTGAATACTTGGAAACCCCTATAAACAGGGGCTCCAAGCATTATTGGGTGTCAGAATTGTGTACTTTTGATGGCAGTCTTATGACGCCTTGGCGTTTGAAAGTAACACTTGGTAAAGGTCATCTTTCAGCTGTGCGCGTTTCTGCTTCATGCGGTGGAGTTTGTCATCACCGATGGGAGAATCCCTCTTTTCCAGCCCTTCAATTTCGTGGTCGAGATGCGTGTACTCCTGAAGCTTTTCGTTGAACTTGAGATCATTGTTCTTGAGTTCCTGAATCAGTTCTCGGTACTGCGGGAATTCTACGTGAAGCTCATGGCTGGAAATGCCCATCGTATTCCTCTCCTCTTCTTTGCAGAGTGTTGATCAAAGCTGATCACCTTCAGCATAGACGAGCGTGCCAGTTTCTGGGCGTCTTTGACAAATCGCTAATTACGCACGACGTTGCATGGGTATAGCATGGTAGTACGTTATCCAGTTACGCCTCGGGACACTTGCGAATGACCTTTGCACGAATTACCGGCACCGGTTCCTACCTGCCTGAAAACATTGTTACCAACAAAGACCTCGAAAAAATGGTCGACACCACCGACCAGTGGATTCGCGAGCGCACGGGAATCGAAAGACGTCACATTGCCGTTGAAGGCCAGACCACAGTGGATCTTGCGGAGCAGGCTGCCAGGAATGCCATTGATGCCGCGGGCACCAATGCACAGGACATCGATCTGATCGTGTTTGCCACCTCCACCCCGGACAAGATTTTTCCGAGTTCCGCATGCATCCTGCAGGCGCGTCTTGGCATCCATGGCTGCCCCGCGTTCGACATACAGGCGGTATGCAGCGGATTTGTATACGCCCTCGCAACAGCAGAAAAATTCATCAAAACCGGAAGCAGCAAGAAGGCCCTGGTTATCGGCGCCGAGGTGTTCTCCCGCATCATTAACTGGGAAGACCGTGGTACGTGTGTCTTGTTCGGCGATGGCGCCGGCGCGGTGATCCTGGAGGCCGACGAAGAAACCGGCATCCTTTCCACCCATATCCATGCCGATGGCCAGTATGCCGATTTGCTGCACGTTCCCTGCGGTATTGCCGATGGCTACGACCAGGTCAAGGCCGGGCGAGCGTTTGTGGAAATGAAAGGCAACGAAGTGTTCAAGGTGGCGGTCAACACCTTGGGCAAGATCGTTGACGAAACCCTGGCAGCCAACCAGATGCAGAAATCCGAGATCGACTGGCTGGTTCCGCACCAGGCCAACCTCCGAATCATCTCGGCCACGGCAAAGAAACTGAACATGTCCATGGATCAGGTTGTCGTGACGGTGAATGAGCACGGCAACACGTCCGCAGCATCGATCCCCCTCGCCCTTGATGTGGCTGTGCGAGATGGGCGGATCAAACGCAACGAGGTGCTTCTCCTTGAGGCTTTTGGCGGCGGATTTACCTGGGGCTCTGCACTGCTCCGTTACTGATCGGCCAGCTTTCTGATCGCCACTCGTTTTGAACCAAAGACGGGCTTCAGCTTTTGTTGAAGCCCGTTTTTTCATTGTGTTTACCGCACCCTGTCAGATAGACTGTATTTTTATACAGTACCAATAACGCTCACTGCGAGGAATAACCATGGCAGTACAAGCAGTCTACTTTTCTGATAGGGACGGCCTGGATATGGCACTGAAAAATCCTGAGACGATGCTGTTCACTTCAAAAGCCGAAGCCGACGCCCGGGACAAAGTGCTCGAACTGGCGGAGGAAATTCAGGTATTCCTTGGCCGCAAGGTTGAAGGCCTGGGCGACGATCTGGCCGAACGCTGTGCCATGGCCATAGCGGAGGACAAAGACCTGTTCCAGAAAGCTCTCAAAAAGCCAGAGCTGCTGAACGCAGAACAGGAATAGCAGGACAGGGGCGGCGCGGCCGCCCTCCTCTCATGCCACGGCTACCCAGTTGCCATTGTCGTAACGAGCTACGCCCTGGCCAGACATCCGGTGCAGACTGACCCACTGGTTTTCCACCAGAGCCGCCACATCTGGCTGGCGGCGCAACACAGATTCGATCCGATCTTCCGGCGCATCAATCAGAACAGTAAGACGAACCGGTTCATGACGCCAATGCGTGCCATCGTGGACGGACTGCAGCGGCAGTCCAATTCTCAACCGTGCGTTATTACCTTCGACAACGCCGACATTCCCGCCAACCACGGAGTGCAGGAGCTTGTTACCCGAGCCATACACTTCGGGAACCGTTACCGAAGCGAAGTACTGAAGATTGATCCAGTTGGCGACGATCATCGGTGCCGCCAGCAAAGCCTCCAGAAGACCGCCATCTTCGTCCAGAGTCGGATCGTAATCGTGCAGGAATACGCGGCCGGACAGGTTGCAGCCCCGGGTCCTGCTGCGCTTCGCGAAGATGATTGCCGCGTTATTGGCCAGCCCCCACTCCGGACGAACCTCTGACCAGTCCCGGGTCCGGGTTTCCATGGCCTGCTTGAGGTTATCGTCGTCCAACCCGTTCAATTTCAGCGGCGTTGCCCGCTCTTTTCGAGCCCGGATGCCGGCTGTTTCGAATCCGGCTTCCAGATCTGCCAGGTGCTGCATGTGCGAATCCGGGATAAGATGGCGATCAGCAATCGTTACCTTGTCCGTCGCGGTGCAGTGCTCGGCAGCGACCGCCCAGGTGAAGTCCGGAATTCTGATACCTTCGTCGGCAAGCCCCGCCCTGACCTGTGGATCATTGACCAGGCTTGCTGCAAGCCGGGCGTTCACGCCGCCGCTCTGGCCGCCACATGCACCACAGTCGAGACCAGCCTGGTTCGGGTTGTTATCGGTATGACAGCCATGGCCAACAAGTACCAGCAAAGGCGCGAAACCACTGGTCAGAGACATCCCGCGGAGCATATTGGCCGCCAGCGCAACCCTCTCGGCATCAGAGAGCGGGTCGCCTCCGTGGCTATGGACCAGACGCCCCTCTACACTTTGGTCAGGGCGGGTTTTGTGGCCCTTTTTCAGAGTGTCTTTCACCAGTTTCCAGGCCCAGGCCAAACCGGTGGTCTCAACCAGCGTGAACGTCGACAAGCTGGTGTATTTCGCCTTTCTGACTGATTCACGGGCGATCTCTCTCTGATCGAGAGAGCGATTCACTGCCAGATCCTCTCGCAGGCTGCCCTTGGTATCAATCAACCGGAAAGACGCGGGCAACAGGCCCGGCAGTCGGCGGGCCGGGGCAAGCGGTCCGTGTTGCTGATGATCGATTGGCATTCCGAAAAAACCGGCGAATCCGAGCGTCTGCACGTCGGGGCACACTGCTTCAAGGTGGCGTCGCATCACTTCGGAGCGAACATCGATACAGAAAACCGCCTGGACTGCAGGAATGCCACGCCCGGAGTCTGGCAACGCCTGCTTGAGCGGCGCAGATTCAAGTGCCTGCCACAAGGTGCGCTGGTAACCAATCTCGAAGGCACGCTGCCACACCCACAGCCTGCTGCGGTCATCGTAGGCGCCCCTGCGACTCGCGCGGGCTCTCTGCCTCTGCCACTCTGCTTTCTGTGCCGTCGAGGCGAAGGCTACCCCTGCGGACTCCCAGACCAGCATGATCGCCAGAATGTCCTCACACCGATCGGATGAACGCCCCTCAAGGCCTGCCCGCCAGTCTTCTCCGCGACACCAGGAGGCCCAGCCGTTCACTCTCAACAACAGGCTATGGCACAGCGCTTCCAACTCATCTCCACGAGCGCCGATCCGATTCAGCGCCTCCTGTACTGCCTGATCCCTGCCGTCCGGAACCGTCTTGAAGAACGCACGGCCCCCTTTCAACCCGGTCGTAAAATCAAGCGCCAGATCCTGCCTGACTGATTCAAGCCAAAAACCGAACAACCCCCCATTGGCCTGGTTGCCCGAAACGGACCATCGGCTCTGGCGCTGATCGAAAAAGGCGCCGCAAACGCGAGAAACCTGGTCGCAAACGATGTCAGTCAGAACACCGGCCTCCTCGTGGGCATTCGCAACCGCAACGGTATCCAGAATGGAACCGCGCATTGGCGCAGTTATCGCCCCCTTTCGACCCAGCCAATCAAGGTACCAGGCGGTATTCCGCTCATCGCCGCGCTCCGCAATACTTGCCCTCAGATCGTCTTCCCGAATCCGGCCACCTTCCCAGGCTTCTCGATAAAACTCGGTTGGCATAAGCATACTGAAACCCGCGCGCTCGTTGAGCACCTGATCAACCCGCGGGGCCGGAAAATGTCTCAGCCCCCAGAACGGATTCACCGCTATCCACTGATCGAGAGGCCAAACAGGGGCGATCAGGTCGCAGGCCTGTTTAACCGGTTTACGCCAGTCATCGCTCAGCCACTGCAGTTCCGGTAACGGGGCGCTTACATCGCTCATGATCTCTCCTCCAGTCTGAACGGATGATGCGGAACCCTGCGGAACATGGCCGGCACCTTCAAAGCCTCCGCCGCCAGGAAGCGGGTCAACCGATCAAAGGGCAATTCCAGGTAAAGCCCCTGAAGAAAATGAACGCCCAGAGCGCGGGTGGCCGGGAAGCGAGCACCGAATACAATCATCAAAGAGCACACGGCGAGCAGCGTTACCAGAGTGGCGCCCGTTCCCAGAGCAATGCCGGGGACAGCAAACCCTTCCTGCTCGGGAACGGCCGGGCCGATGAGAAAGTGCAACAATGAGTACAGCGGAACCAGGAGCACTGCCAGTCCCGCAAGCTTCAGCTTCACCGCTTTGGTTGCTCCGGCCGGGATGCCCATGGCGGCCGCCGATACCGCCAGCACCAGCAATGCTCCGAAAACCGGATTGTTTTCCACGATCCACGGGAACTGAACCAGGATCGCCGCCGCCAACAGGCCGGTAAGCCCGGCCCAGGAGAGCCGGTTAGCAGAGGGAGATTCGGGAAAACGCGTTGCTGCCGATACCGCCACCGTGCGACCAGAAGCCAGGAACGAATGCGCCTTGTACAGCGAATGGGCCAGTAGATGCAGCAGTGCCAGTGTGTAGGCCCCCATGCCGATTTCGAACAGCATAAAGCCCATCTGCGCACAGGTTGACCAGGCAAGAGCATGTTTGACCGAGTACTGGGTCATCATGGTGAGAACCGCAACGACCGCCGTCATGCCGCCGATCACGAGCAGAATCATGTGGCCGGCCGTAAAGCCATCGAACACCGGGAATAAACGGAGCCAGAGGAAACCGCCAAGATTGATAACCCCGGCATGGAGCAGCGCAGACACGGGCGTGGGAGCCTCCATAACGCGGATGAGCCAGCCATGAAAGGGAATCTGGGCGCACTTGAGAACCGCCGCCAGAGCCAGAACCACCGAGGCAACTGTCAGCGCTGTTGAGCCACCGGCTCGGGCGCCCTCATTCTGGATGATGTCTGGCAGGTAAAAGGTGCCGTAATGCAGGTAGAGCGCCACCACACCAAAGACCACCAGCGCATCCCCCACCCGGCTGACGATGAACTTCTGAACCGCCGCCATTCGCGCCTGGGGCCGGTCCTGATAGAGGGTGAGCAAATGATGCAGGGCCAGACTGACACCAATCCAGGCGCCTGCCAGAATCAGCAGATGGTTGGTAAACACCAATACCAGAACAGAGGCAACCGTCACCAGAAACCATGGAAGAAAACGGTCACGGCCAGGGTCCTGGCTGAGGTAGTTGTCTGCAAACCGAAGAATAACCCAGCCAATAAACGCCACCATCGTGGCCATCCAGACCGCTATCCCGTCTGGATACAGGCCGAAGCGCCCACCCAGGGTGGCTAAACGATTGCTGTCGCCTCCTGTATAGGGCTGAATCAGGAGGAGGATTCCCATCACGACCGAAACAGCCATGGAAGCCAACAATGCCCACCCGGCAAGTCGCCAACAGTGGTTCACTTTCAGTGGATTCTTCAGCCAGCCAGTCAAACCGGCAAGCAGGAAGAGACCGACCGGCAGCAGCAGCCAGAGTGCGAGGATCGAGAGCAATGAAAATTCGGCGATTGGATTCATACTTGCAAACCTCCTGATTGCAAGTACTTTGCCGATCCTCGTCACATATAAAAAATGGTTTATACTTATCAGATCATTCGTTTTTAGAGAACGAAATCACATGAAGCTGAATTACCATCACCTTTACTACTTCTGGAAGGTCGCGCGAACCGGTCACCTGACGCGGGCAGCTGACTCGCTGCATATTTCCCAGTCGGCGCTGTCGGGTCAGATACGCAAGCTGGAAGACAGCCTGGGACACGACCTCTTCATTCGCGAGGGGCGGCGCCTCAAGCTGTCTGAAGCCGGGAGAATGGCATTCTCCTACGCCGAGGAGATCTTCCGCCAGGGTGAGGAACTGACGGCATTGTTCGCCTCCGGCGCTCAACCAAACCGCGAGATACTCCGGATCGGGGCGGTGGCCACCCTCTCCCGTAACTTCCAGGAAGGCTTTCTTCAGCCGCTGCTGAACCGCGAAGACCTTGAGTTGAGCCTGCAAAGTAGCCACATGGATGAGCTGCTAAGACGGCTCTCGGCGCATCGACTGGACTTGATCCTCGCAAACCAGGCGGTACAGGGAGATGAACAGAATCCCTGGCGGTCACGGCTGATTGCCAAGCAGCCGGTCAGCATCATCGGGCCGCGGGGAATAGACGTTCAGGGCGATTTTGTCGACGTACTGCGTGGCCGAAGCCTGATTGTGCCGGGCCCGGACAACAACATACGCCAGGCCTTCGACCAGTTGTGCGAGTATCACAGGCTGCGTCCCAACATCGCCGCCGAGGTGGATGATATGGCGATGATGCGACTTCTCACCCGGGATACCGGTCATTTCGCCATCATGCCTCCGGTGGTCGTGCGCGACGAAATGAAGAGCGGAACCCTTGCAGACTACGGCGCCCTGCCAGGCGTCTTCGAGGAGTTCTACGCCATCAGTATCCGGCGCCAGTTCGAGACGCCGGCACTCAGGGAACTGCTATCCCAGACTCAGGACAATTACCTGACCCGGACGCCGATTGGTCATTCTGACTAGCCCGAGTGGCGAAAAATGTCATCCATAAGGCTGACTTACATCCGTATACTGAAGCGGAAAGACCACAATAATAACGCCGGACATATGATCATGAGCCAAGCCAGCCTGCGAGAACACCCGTCCATTCTGATTATCGGTAGCGGTTTTGGTGGTCTGGGCATGGCCATCAAACTGAAACTGGCCGGATTCAATAACCTGACCCTGCTGGAAAAAGCCGACCGGGTTGGAGGTACCTGGCGTGATAATACCTACCCCGGTGCCGCCTGCGATGTGCAATCCCACTTTTATTCATACTCCTTCGAACCCAAGCACAACTGGTCGCGGAAATTCGGATTGCAGCCCGAAATACTCGGGTATATGGAGCACTGCGTTCAGAAATATCGCCTGGGCAGTCACATCCGGTTTAACTCCGAGGTGCAGGAAGCCGCGTTTGACGACGAAACAAATCAATGGTCGGTGACTCTCGCAAACGGTGAGCAGCTGACCGCCAACGTACTCATCACCGCCACCGGACAGCTCAATCAACCTGCCTGGCCAAACCTGAAGGGCCTGGACCTTTTCCAGGGCAAGATGTTCCATTCAGCCCGCTGGGATCATGATTACGACCTCTCCGATAAACGAGTGGCGGTCATTGGAACTGGCGCGAGTGCCATTCAGTTTGTTCCGGAGATTGCATCGAAGGTAAAGCAGTTGGACCTGTTTCAGCGCTCGGCGGCCTGGGTCCTGCCCAAGCCGGATCGGCCTTTCAAGCGCTGGGAGCAGACGCTGTTCCAGAAAGTGCCGGCCTGGGATCGCCTTTATCGATACCTCATTTATTGGAAAAACGAGAGTCGCGCCCTCGCTTTCACCAAATTCAGTGGCCTTCTCGAGTATTACGCGAACATGGCAAAGCGGGAGGCCAGAAAACAGGTCACAGATCCCGCCAAGCTGAAAAAGATCATTCCAGACTACAAGATCGGCTGCAAACGGATTCTGATTTCCAACGACTGGTATCCGGCCATCAACCGGCCGAACGTGAATCTTATTACCGACCCTATTGACCACATTGACGAGTCCGGCGTCATTACGCACGAAGGACACCACCATGAAGTGGACGCAATTATCTGCGGCACTGGTTTTCGGGCCTCGGAGTTCCTGTCACCCATCCGGATAACAGGCCGGGGCGGAAAGACCCTGAACGAGGCCTGGCAGAACGGCGCTGTGGCGTTCAAAGGCATCACCGTCAGTGGCTTTCCCAACATGTTCATGCTCTATGGGCCCAACACCAACCTGGCCCACAACTCGATTCTGTACATGCTTGAGTCCCAGTTTCGCTACGTTCTGGAATGTCTGGAGGCGCTCGAAAAGTACCCTCACTCCGCCATGGACGTCCGGCAAGACCGGCAGGACCGTTTCACCCATGTGGTTCAACAGGGCCTGGAAGACACGGTCTGGAGCTCCGGCTGCACCTCCTGGTACCTCGATGAGCATGGGCGCAATACCATCAACTGGCCGGGATTCACCTTCACCTACCGGTTCGCGACCCGCCGGGTAGACACCGCTGATTACCAATTTCTTTACCCCGGCCAGACCGCGGGGTAATCGGGTGAAAGCCTTTGCCCTTGAACCTCGGCCATATTCATAGGATGATTGGGTTATAGGTTAGAAGGATGACATACACATGCTGGAACGTATTCGCAAAGGCTCGCTGGTCGAGACTGCTATCGAAAGTCTCAGAAACGCCATCGAAAAAGGTGACTGGTCGGTTGGCGATCGCCTGCCCGTCGAATCAGAACTTTCCGAATCCCTCGGAGTAAGCCGCAACACGGTTCGTGAGGCGGTTCGGGTGCTGGTACACGTGGGGATGCTGGAAACCCGCCAGGGGGATGGCACATACGTACGAGCGACACGGGACGCCGGGGAGACACTGCGGAGAATTGCCCGCACCCAGCTGGCGGAGCAGCTGGAGGTCAGGATCATGCTGGAAACGGAGGCCGCCAAGCTGGCAGGGCACCGGCGGACAGAACAGGATCTCCGGCACATGACCACAGCCCTCGATGCTCGCGCCAAAGCGGGAGATGACCTGCAGGCTCGCATCCGGCACGACGAAGCCTTCCATCATGCCCTGGTTGCCGCTTCTCATAACTCAGCGCTGATCGAGCTCTACGACTACTTTTCCCACGCTGTCAGCCAGACCATCGAGCAGACCGAAACCGACGCAGACCTGCCGGAACCCTCCCAGGAAGACCATGAACTCCTGCTCGCGGCGGTCCGGCGTCAGGATGAGGGCAAGGCAGAATCCCTGGCAAGGGCGCTTTTGAAACCCAGCCTCCAGGCCTTGAAGCGTCGGGAGTCCTGATTCATGAAATTCCGGATCGACACCTTTACCCTGCTGCTCCTGGGCGCCATCGTATTAGCCACCTTTCTGCCTGCAACTGGCCAGGCAGGCGAGGCACTGGCCACCGCCGGAACGGTCGCCGTCGCCCTGCTCTTCTTTTTCCATGGCGCAGCGCTGTCCCGGGACCAGATTATTGCCGGTGCCACCCACTGGCGGCTGCACATTCTGATCACTTCGCTCACCTTCGTATTTTTTCCACTTGCGGTGCTGCCGATTAACGGCCTCAGCAATATCGCACCATCCTGGATGCCGAAAGATCTTGGTTTGGGGTTTCTTTACCTGGGCGTCCTGCCGTCGGCGGTGTCCTCTTCCATCGCCTATACCGCGATGGCGCGGGGCAATGTTCCGGCGGCAATCTGCAGCGCAGCCGCCTCCAATGTCTTTGGCATGATGCTGACGCCATTCCTGCTGTTGCTGTTGGTAAGCACGTCCGGCGGTGGGGATTTCTCCGTAGCGGAAGCCCTGAAAGACATCGTTCTGCAACTGCTGCTGCCTTTTGCGGTTGGGCATGCGCTCCGACCATGGCTCGGCGGATTTCTTGGCAGAAACGAAACACTGATGGCCCGATACGATCAGTGCGTGATCTGGCTGATCGTCTACTCCGCTTTTTCACATTCGGTAGAGAGCGGACTCTGGGAGAATCTGCCCCTGCAGGCCATCCTTTTCGCCATTGCGCTGTGCCTGGGCTTGCTGCTGCTATTCATGGTGTTTGCCAGGTTCCTGGTACGGCGATTCGGGTTCAGCCTGGAGGATGAAGCCGCGGTGGTGTTCTGCGGCTCCAAAAAGAGCCTGGCGTCTGGTCTGCCCATGGCCAAGGTCCTGTTCTCAGGGCACCCGGGCTTCGGCATGATCGTGTTACCGATCATGTGCTACAACCAGATACAGGTTATCGTCGGAGCCTTCCTGGCCCAGAAGTACCGGGATAAAATTGAAAGGGCGAATGCAGAGAAAACGGGTTGATCTGGGCGGCGAAATCAACCGCCACCCATTCCGCCAAAGAGTGTGGCAAGAATCGCCAGCCCTACAATCCAGCCAATCACCGCCGGCCAGAAATTGACCATTTGCGGTGGCTGTTCGCCCTGCTCTTCAGCCATATCGGGTTCCGGGTAATTCCGATCGTCGGCCGCCTCAGGCGCCTGCTCCACAGTGAACCAGTCGAACCACTCACCGAGAAACTG
>NZ_DDOI01000047.1:28670-33053 GCF_002341575.1 Marinobacter sp. UBA2498
GAACCACTCACCGAGAAACTGGGCCACCGGCGCCGGAAAGGTACCGTTTTCCGCCATCGGCCGTATCTGGGGCTCCAACTGGCGACCAATCTCGCGTCGCAACCGCGGCTGATCGGCGGGCGGCTCGTCCAGAATGGCTTTCCAGATGCCCGGGTCCTTGCTTCTTGAGGAGTCATTGAGCAAGGCCTTGATCTGGATAACCACCTCACGAACCACCTGGCCCTCGTTGGCATCCAGCGGACGATCAGGCTCCTCGTCCTGCACCTCGCGATGCGGTTCAGTCTGAACCGTGTCAGAAGCCTGCTTTACCGGGCCCGGATCGTCCCCGACTGCCTCCCGGAAAGCCGCTTCCAGGCTCTTTGCCTCGTCTTCCGAAGCAAACTTGAGCTGTTGCTCATACGCATCCTGGATCTTCCGGCGATCGCCGGTCGGCTCAATTCCAAGGATTTCCCAACAATTCATAAAGCTGCAACTCCCGGGCCTAGATTTATTACATTTCAGAGAGACAAACTGTCTGTAGTCCCTTACGATAGGACCTAATCATAATAAAACCGCTTTATCCTTTTTTCTCGGCAGATTATAGAACGTCAACCATGCATCAATCGACAAAAACGGCAGGAATGGGTGACCGCCGCCCTCTGGCAACCTGCTTCGGCATCAGCCTTGCCCTGTCCGCCCTGCTTCCGGCTACCGCGCTCGGCCAAACTGACACACCTGATTTCATGCCCGGCTTGCTTGCCCTCGAAGGCGAACAAAGCGAAATCCCCGAAGTACTGACTACGACACGATTGCGCCAGTCAAAACTCAGGGTTCCCGGCACCACCACGATCATCACCGGCGACATGATCCGTGACCTCGGCATCATGAACCTCGTAGAGGCATTCCGGCTGGTTCCGGGCATGGTGGTTGGCCACTGGGGAAGTACCAACCCGGTGGCAACCTATCGCGGTACTTCCCAATACGAGCAACGCCGCCTGCAGGTTCAGATTGACGGGCGAACCGCCTACAGAATCAGCCTCGCAGACGTAGATTGGCTGGGCATGCCGGTGGCACTGGAAAATATCGAACGTATTGAAGTGAGCCGGGGCCCAAATTCCGCCGCCTATGGCATCAACGCGTTTCTTGGAAGCATCAATATCATTACCCGCTCACCGCAAGACACGGCGGGGGTGGAAGCCTACACCTCGGTTGGGTCCCGTGGTCACCTTCGCACGTTTACCTCCGTGGGCGATACCGATGCCGACAAAAGTTGGCGGTTGTCGTACGAGAAGCGCAAATCCAACGGCTTTGATAGTCAGATTGATGGCGGCCAGGAGATCCCCTTTCACGATGGCCACGACATCAACAACTTCAATTTCGACAGCGTATTCCGAATTGACCGCCAGCATTCGGTTGACGTGCGAGCAGGCGTTCTGGATGGCGTAAATGAAGAAGATCTCGAGAAGTCCGGAAAGCTGGGCGCCACCACAAACCCGGACATTATCATGGATGACTACTACCTCCATGTCCGGTTCGACGGAGCGACCTCGCCCGACCACTTCTACCATATCCAGGCGAGCTATCAGAATCAGCGACAGAGGCAGCGGTGGACCGTTTCCGCGCCTGCAGCGGAGATCAATGCCCTGCTGCCGACAGGGTTCCCACCCTTCCCCGAGGATCAGGGTCCGTTCATCGCTGACCTGAACGAAGACCTGGAAGAAACCCGGCAGGAAATTGAATTCCAGGACACCATTATTTTCAGTGACCAGTTCAAGCTGGTCTCCGGTGTGGGCTATCGCAAGGACTCGTTCAATTCCGAAACCTTCTTTAACGGTAAAGGGGACAATTACCAATCCCGGGTATTCGCCAACGCTGAGTACTCGCCCTTTCGGTGGCTGACCTTCAACGCAGGCGGCAACTGGGAGCGGACCACGACCACCGATGAAGACTATTTTTCCCCCAGAGCCGCGGCAAATTTTATCCTGAACAACAACCACGCGCTGCGGTTTGTCTTTTCCCGGGCGGTCCGCACACCGGATGCCTTCGAGCAGAATCCGGACTGGTCCTATACACCGACCAACGTTCAGCCACCCTTTGAAGCACTGGATGGCCAGAGAATCAAAGTGGAAGACATCCTGGACCCGACTACGTCCACTTACGGGCAGGAGTTGGAAGAGGAGTGGATCACCTCCCGGGAGATCAGCTACTTTGGCCAGTTCCATCTGGAAAGTGCCCTGCTCTCGGTGGAAGTGCGCTACTTCAACGACGATTTCCATGACATGATCAGTGGCGTTATAAACGAGGAAGAATGGTATATCGCAAACAACGTTGATCTTGAGCAGGAAGGCGTCGAGCTGGAAACCTCGCTGGAGTTTTCCGGAACCAAGCTCCGGGCTACCTACGCGTATCTTGAGCAGGAAGGCAGATACACTGGCGACCCGGCCGCGCTTCCGGTCGACAAGCAGGAACGTGCCGTAGATCTTATGGGCCGTCTCTCCGCCCGTGACTCCGGTAGTTTTGCCTGGATCCAGGATCTGCCAATGGGCTTCATGACCTCAGCGGCCATGTACTGGACCAATGAAGTGCGCAATACCCGGTTCGAGCGGGCCGATTTCAGGCTCGCACGTCGGGTGGACAGAACCAACTACAGTTATATGCTGGCACTGACGATCCAGCATTACCTTAACCCCAAGCCATGGATCAGCCCTGACAACCGGATTGAGGATCAGAACCAGTTTTTTGTTGAAGCTGGGATTCGTTTCTGAATTTAACAAGGAAAGCGTGAGCCCTGGACGGTATGGAGCGAAGGACAGACACGATTCACCGAAAACGGCATAGAAACGGAACTCCGGGCCTTTTGATCAAGGTCATGTGGATTCTATATCTCTCTGTTTCCGCCATGGTTGCCAATGCCCAGGAGGCACCGGCACGGGTCGTTTATTTTGTCGGCTCAGGCAACGCACCTTTAGATCAACATCTGACTGCTCTCCTGAAACGGCAGCTGGGGCCAGCGACCTCCTTGAACGAGGTCTCCGACGACCAACTAGCCACACTGGAGAACAGCCCGATCATTACGGTCGGCCCTGCCGCTTTCTCCCGGGCACGCCAAGCCAACCGCTCCGCAGCGATCCTGGCCATGCTGGTCGACCGGTCCTTTATCTCCGCCTTTGCCGAGCGGTCGCCGGGCCAGATCTCGGCGGTTTTATACGACGTGCCGCTGATCCGCCAAGCTCTGACGGGAAAGGCCATCCTGCCACAAGCGACCAAGATAGCCCTGCTGGCAACCGCAGACTCGGTGGAACTTTACGAACCGCTGATTGATGAGCTACCGGCCTATGGCATGTCGGCCAGAATATTTCTGGTAGAAAGCAACGACAACCTGATCTCAACACTTGTCCGGGCCCTGGGTTATGGAGATTTTCTGTTGGCCGCCCCAGACAGTGCCATATACAACCCCAGAACCATCAAACATATTCTGCTGACCGCCTACCGCCGTAACCAGATCGTCATCGGCCCCACTCAGGCTTATGTCAAGGCAGGCTCCCTGGCCTCCAGTTACGCTCCGTTCCCTGAAATGGTTGAGATGGCTGGCAGCTTTTTATCGACCTTTTTCGAAACTGGTGCATATCCGGAACCCTCGTATCCGGAAGAGTTTCGGGTCGAGGTCAATGCCCAGGTTGCACGTTCTCTGAACATTCCCTTGCCGAGCCGTGAGGATATTGCCACACGGGTGGATCGACAATTAGCGATTAATGGGGAGGCGTCTGATGAATAACAGCCACAGACAACAGCGCCCCATGTCCCGAAAGCTGCTGCTCCTCGGAGCTCTGCCAGCCATAGTCATGTTTATCGTGCTGATGGTGTTCTTCACGTCTGTGCGCCTTGAGGATGCGCGCCGGGATCTCTCCGACAGCAGCCAGATGCTTGCCGACAGCCTCGCCCCTGCCCTGGAATACGCCGTTGTCTCTGGCAACACTCTGGCACTGGACCAGATCCTTTCCCAGTCGCTGCGTCGCAGCAAAGCCGACTGGATCCGGGTTTCTGACGTTATGGGAGACCAACTCGGCTTCGTTTCCCACGAACCGATCAACCCGGGTGAAACACCCGAGCGCTACCAGATCTACGAAGCCGAGATTCTCCAGCAGCCCCTGGAATTTGGTTCGGAGCGCACTGCGGAGTGGTTTGAGCCAGACTATGGCTTTGGTTCCGGTTCTCTGAGGGTTGGCACTGTTCAGGTTGGCGTAAGTCAGGATGTTCTTGCCGAAAGGCGGCAGGATATTCTCTGGACATCGATCGCCGTTGGCGTGGCCCTGCTGCTGTTCAGCATTCTGATCATCAATCATTTCCTTGGAGCAATTCTGGCACCGATACGGGACCTCGCCGGGCGAATCGGTCAACTCACCG
>NZ_DDOI01000047.1:33118-47088 GCF_002341575.1 Marinobacter sp. UBA2498
TCGGTCAACTCACCGATGGTGACTACCAGGAACGTCCCCTGAATACTCACCAGAGTTCGAAGGAGATCGTTGCCATTGAAGAGCAACTCAACCAGCTGGCTCATCACCTGGCCGGCCTGAAAACAGCACGGGACCAGACCCTCGCCGCCTCCGAAGGTGCCCGGGAAAAGGCCGAGATGGCAAATCAGGCAAAATCCGAATTTCTGGCAACCATGAGCCATGAGTTGCGTACGCCCCTGAACGGGGTGCTTGGGATGGTCGATCTGATCCAGGAAGAACCGCTTACCCAACGCCAGCGCGAATACCTCAACACTGCCCGCCAGTCCACCGAGGATCTGTTGACCGTCATCGGGGACATCCTCGATTACTCGAAGATGGACAGCGGCACCCTGAAGCTCGACAGCCAGGAGTTTAACCTTCGGGAACTGATTTCCAACTGCACCGCCACCTACCGACACCTCGCCGAGCAACAGGGCCTAGCCCTCAACCTCAAGTTCTTTGGCGACTGGCCGGACAACCCCGTTGTCATCGGTGACCCCGCACGTCTGCGGCAAATTCTGGCGGGGCTGGCTGACAACGCCATCAAGTTTACCGGCGATGGCTTTATCAATATCCAGGCGGGCTTTTTCGCCCTGGAAGACAACTGCATCATTCTGAATTGCTCGGTCAGCGACTCCGGGTCCGGCATTCCGACCGAGCGCCTTCACGACATTTTCAACTCCTTCGAACAGGTCGACGGCGGAAACAGCCGGCTATACGGGGGCACCGGGCTTGGCCTGTCCCTGGTCCAGCGGCTGGTTGAACTCATGGGCGGGCACATTCAGGTGGAAACGGATCTGGGTAAGGGTTCCTCGTTCCGGTTTGAGCTGCCCTTCGAGTTGGCGGATCGACCCATCGATCCCGAGCCGACCGGGACACCGCCAAGGGAAACGATTAATGGCACCAGCCACGCCCTGGTGGTGGAAGATAACCCGGTAAACCAGCGCGTTGCCACGGCTATGCTCAAGCGATTGGGTTTCCATACCGATTCCGCCAACAACGGCAAGGAAGCACTGGACAGGGTGACCACTAACCACACAGGCTACGACATCATATTGATGGACTGTCAGATGCCCGTGATGGACGGATACGAGGCCACCCGCTATATCCGGGAATGGGAGCAGAGCAACGCGCAGATTGGGACACCGATCATTGCACTAACGGCAGACGTTCTGCCCGGCACGGAAAAGAGTTGTCTCGATTGTGGCATGAACGACTATCTGGCCAAGCCTGTTCGCAAGGAAATGCTCCGCGAAGTGCTCAGCCGCTGGATCAAGCTCTAGAAAGGTTCCGGCGCCCAGAACCGGACGCCGGCACTAAATCACGCCACCGGTTCGCGCATGGTGACAAACTCTTCGGCAGATGTCGGATGAATGCCCAGGGTAGAATCAAACTGGGCCTTGGTCGCACCAGCCTTGATGGCAACCGCCAGCCCCTGGGTAATCTCACCAGCGTCCGGACCCACCATGTGGGCACCCAATACTCGATCAGTCTCGTCGTCTACCACCAGCTTCATCAAGCTCCGTTCGTCACGACCACTGAGGGTGTATTTCATCGGGCGGAACTCCGAACGGTAGATCCGCAGTCGATGCCCCGCTTCCCGGGCCTCTTCCTCGGTCAGCCCAACCGTTCCGATGTTTGGCTGGCAGAATACGGCCGTTGGAATCGCCGAATAGTCCATTTCGCCTTTGCCATCGCCGAATAAACGTCTGGATAGCACCATGCCCTGTGCCAGGGCAACCGGCGTAAGCTGAGGAGTTCCAATCACATCACCCAGCGCAGTAATTGAGGGCACGGCAGTCTGGAAGTGATCATCCACGACAACATGCCCCGAGGCGCTGAGCTGAACGCCAAGATCAGTCAGACCAAGACCGTCAACCAGGGCACGACGGCCGGTTGCCGCCATCACCAGGCCAGTCTCCAGGGTTTCGCCATTGTTAAGTTGAACCCGGTAATGGGCATTTTCGGCCTCAACCGATTCGATGGTCACCCCGAACTGCAGGTTTACGCCTTTTTTCCGCATTTCCTGTTCGGTAAACCGTCGGATGTCGCCATCAAACCCGCGCAGGAACAGATCACCGCGATACAGCAAGGTTGTATCAACACCCAACCCGGCCAGGATGCCGGCAAACTCTACAGCGATGTAGCCACCGCCCCAGACCACGGCCTGCTTCGGCAGCTGCGGCAGGTAGAACATCTCGTTGGACGTAAGAATGCATTCCTTGCCGGGCACATCCGGAATCACCGGCCAGCTGCCGGTGGCTATCGTGATGTGTTTGGCCCGATAGGAGGTATCCCCGACCACCACGGTATTGGCGTCTGACAAGGACGCCGTTCCTTCGATGATGGTCACACCGGCGTTTTCCAGCAACCGACCATAAATGCCATTCAGACGCTCGATCTCGGCATTCTTGTTGGCAACCAGCTTCGGCCAGTCGAAACTGACATCGTCGAGTGGAACCTGCCAACCGTAGCCGGCTGCATCTTCCAGCTCATCGTGAACGTGAGCGCCGTACACAAACAGTTTCTTGGGCACGCAGCCAACGTTTACGCAGGTTCCGCCAAGATACCTGGATTCAACCACGGCCACCCTGGCGCCCCGCTGGGCAGACATCCGCGCGAGGCGAACGCCGCCGGAGCCGGCTCCGATAACGATCAGATCAAAATCCTGCTGGTCAGACACAGCTTCTCCCGTTACACATTTTAAAATCAGGTTTGGCCGGAGGTGGCCGTTTTGGTTTCCGGATGCACTTCCCTGAACAACACGTGATCTTCGAAATCGCCGAGCTGAATCTTGCCAAGGCTCCGGAAGCCCTCGGATTCGTAAAACGGCAGATAACGGTTGTTACCCGTATCGAGCACCAACCCGCTGCCACGCGGGTTCTCGGCACAGAGTTTTTCAACGGTTTTCAGCAGCAAACGGCCGTAGCCGCGATTCTGGTATTTGGGATTAACCCCCATCATGGGCAACTGATGCGCCAATGGTTGTGGCAACATGTCGCGAATTTTCTCGTGGTAGTCCAGATACCGACGTGTAGAGGCAAACCCCGTCGTCAGCACCATACGAATCCGCCAGCTGATCTGATCAGCCAGGTTCATCCTTAATTCGGGATCCCCGATGAACGCAACGGCCACAAGCGTGTCGTCAACCATCACGCCAATGGCATCCTGTTCGAGCTCAAAATAAAGGTCTATCAGCTCCCTTATGGTCGCCCTCACCCTCTGATCGTAGCCGGGGCGCCGGTGATCAAACAGGTACTGGAACGTCGGTTCGTTCCGGTAGGCGTGAAACAGAATGGATCTGGCTTCGTTCCGCGCCGTTTCGTCCAGGCGAACAATGGCTGGCTCGGATTTGTTCTTGTTGTCGCTGCCGTTACTCATCGCTTCCCTCTCCTGCGTCAGTTCCGGACAAAAGGCCCGGAATCTGGTTTTCAGAATCAGATGGCCAGTGTGAGACGAACGGAAACCCGCCCTGGCTCACTGGCCCTGTCCATGGCCGCCTGGTCAATGACGACACCATGGTTGCCATTCAATCGCTCTAACCAAGCGGCAACCTCTGCAAAAGGCACATTCTCAAGCCAGACTCGGATGGCGTCTTCACCGCTGGGCTCAAAGCGCTGAAGTGACAGACCCGCCTCCCCGGCGGAACGGGTCACCAGCGCCATCAGGGCACGGCCATCCGCAGGTTTGTCTGCCGACGCCGTGGTGCTGGCACCGCCTGTATTGCCAAGACGCTGAATTGTCCGCTGGTTTGCCTGCATCCAGGCCAGCAATTCGCCGGCATTGTCTCTGGCAGCTTCCGCCTGGTCGTAGAACCCGGCCGCCGGTCGCCAAACGGCAAAATACAGAAGGCCAAGAAACACAGCGATGGCCAGCACCACCAAAGCCTGCTGGTCGCGACGGGGCAACTGGTCATACTGAGCAATGAGTTTGCCGACCGCCGGCTGATCCTTGATTCGGGAAAGCATACCTTAACCTCCTGAGACCGTCAGGCGGCCGCGGGCGCCGCTCGCTTCGTTCACCACCGAACCAATCTGCGCCTCCAGCCCCTGGTTCGCGAGGCCGTTGCGCAGAGCGCTCAAACGGTCATAACTATCGGCTCTCACGTCTACGACCAGCTCACCCCGTGAGCGGCTGTAATTCACTGAATTGAAATTCACTCCCTGGCTGCCCGGCAAACGGGAATACTGTTGTCCGGTGTATTTCATCAGGGTAATAAAGTCCACTTCCGGCCCACTTGCGCCGGCAACCCGCAACTGGCCTTCGATCACGCGCCGGACGTTGCCGGCATGGGTACGCCGGTCATTCGGAAACGCATCGCGATAGATTGCCATGGCCTCGTTTCGCAGTTTTTCTGCCTGATTCTGATAGTAGAATCCCATTCCGGCATTCAACGCCACCTGAACCACGAACCAGACGGCGGCAACTGCGATGAGGGGTTTCCATGGTTTGAGCGGACTCGCCTTGCCCGATTTGGACGAGAACATGCCCTGGCACAGGTTTACCGGTTCGCACAGATGATGGTGATGGGCGTAGGCCAGCAGTTCCAGAGGCATGAGTTCAAGAACTTCCTTGCGAACCGCAAGCCGACCAGAACCGTTCAACTCCGAGATGGCCGATTGCTGGAGATCAAATTCTTCAGCGGTGCCGTAAAGCGTGACCGGAATTTCAGCCACCACTTCCTCCGCAGACGGTGCAGCCAGCGTGTGAGCAAACATTCCCAGGTTCGCAGACTGCATACTCAGCCACTCACCGCGTTCGCTCACCATCATTGCCGTTTCGCCATCCAGGCAGACCGACCAGCCGCCTTCGGTGCGCGGCAACAATGAGGCATCCGGAAAAATCGCTTCCAGGCGAACATGCTCCCAGCCGCTGAACAGATTCACCCACTGCCCCATCCGTTCGCGATCAATGGCCGCTACGCGGTAGCCGTGATCGGTATGGGCGCCCAGCGCCAGATGAACAGAATCAATGTCCTGGGCAATCTGCTCCTCGACAGCGTAGGGCAACGCCTGATTGATAAAGCGGCTTTGCTTCGCGGGAATATCAGCCAGACAATAAATCGCTTCTTCGCCGGGGATAAGGCCGATCAACAGAACATTATCCAGTGCATTCTGGCCGAGGGTATGCTCGATGGTTTCCCGACTGTCGCCTGCGCCGCGAGCCTGCGCATCGCCACTGGCATCGTGCAGGACCCAGTTGAACATCTGGGCACCGGGGTCCTGGTCAGCGTCCGCAAACGGCGGTATTGGGCGGACGTAAAGGCGATAAGACATGATTATCCTTCTGAAATTGTGAAAGGCTCTTTGGTGATTCGGTTTTTCTGCCCGATATCCCTGTTAACCGTCTGGACTTCGCCTTCCGGAGTCCGGAACACGGTACTGACCATATTCACGACACGGTTATCGTAGGTAATCCGCGAGGCAACTTCAAAAAACCGGGTCTGCAACCCCAGTCCAACCGACTTGAGCCCGAGCCCGGCGAACTCTGGTAACGCCAGAAAGTCCTGGAGGTTCTCGAACCGTTCCTCTTCCCGCTTCTCAAGAATAGACGCAGCCTGGGCGTCCGTCAGCTCTTCATGGAGAGAGCGGATCACCATGGCCGTCGCGGTGTTCACGTTGATCCCCGCACCATTTACAGGAAGTGCCGCCACGTGGGGCCGCAGGGCCCGATAAATCTCTTCAGTCATGCCTTCGATCAGGCGCAATTCAGTCACCGTGGTAAACGGCTGGTTGGCAGCCCGGTAACCCTGCTCAGCCATCAGATACTGGCCATCCTCTGCGCCGTACGCCGTGACGGTCTGGTCGTTGGGGTCGATCCAGTCCACCAGCGAATCCACGGAAACTGCAGTAATCCCCAGTGCGGCAAACAGCTGAACGAAACGATCTCTGACGATGGGATCCACCTGGCCATTGGCGCCGACCAGGTCGTTCAGATTAAGCCGGCCTCCAAGGTCGTCAATCTGGACCTCAGCCACACCATTGTCATCCAGCGGCAGAACGGCTGCATTGGCGGCCCAGAACTCGTCAAGGCTATCGACCATCAGGTTTTCTTCCTTGTCCTCGTCATAATCCCTGCGCAGGATCTGGCGGGCGAACGCCTCGGCGCCAAGTGCGATACTCTGGCCCTGCTGTTGAGCCAGATAATGTCCCGCCTTGAACACTCGCAAGCTCTGCTGCTGGGTCATCCCTGAAGCAAGCATGACCACCAGAGTCATGGCCAGCAGCACCATGATCAGAGCAACGCCGCGCTGACGATTCGATAACCTCGGGGTCTGGCCCATCGCTACCTAGCCTCCCTGCCCCGTTGTACCGGTATTCTCTCCGGTCTGTTCTCCGGTAGCCTCTTCTTCTGTGCTTTCTTCTTCCGCTTCGCTGGCAGCCTGGTTGGCCTGGTTTACCGCACCCTGGGCAACGGCCGGATCAAAATCCGGTAAGGCAAAGGTCCGCACCAGCGTTCCAAACCGTTCATGTTCCAGAGTCACTTCCATGCCCAGCGGCAGTGGAATATCCGGGCGGCTACCCGGGGTCAGTCCGGCCATCACCTCATCGGTTGGCCATTGCGGTTGCCAGCTCCGGTTGGCATCCAGAAACCTTATTTCCAGGCGCTTGACGCCTTCCAGCAGCAGCACGTCGCGGCTGTCATCTTCCTGGCCCTGATCCACCATGGGCCAGTACCGGCGCCGCAGTTCGCTGCCAGTATATTCCCAGCCGACACGTTGCAGGCCACTGCGGCGAATACCCAGGGGGTTCCGCCAGCCCTGCCGGGTCAGCAACAGGGAAAAATCGTCCGCACGGCTGGAGAGCGCTGGCTGGAAATCCCCGTAAATGTCCCTGGCCGGCCGGTTGACCACCTGCATGATATCCCGCTCAAGCAGGAGCATGGACCGCTGCAAACCGTCGAACTGTTCCGCCAGTTCGTTCACCCGATCGCGGGAATTGACCACTCCGTTGATAACCTGCCAAACGCCAAGCCCGATAACGGCGGTGATGGTAACCGCGATCAAAACCTCCAGCAGGGTAAAACCACGTTGTTGCGGATGGCAGCTGTGTGCGGACGGGAACCTCATTGTGCCCCCACGAAAGCCGACAGGGTATGGATCGGCTCCGGCGTCGCGCCTTCCTCGCGATAACGGGCAACCGTAACCTCCACACGACGCATCTTCGCCTCGGCGGTTGCAAGAATCGCGGTGGTCACCCGCCAACGATACGGCCCGAAGTCGGTATCCTTGGAGTTCTCGGAGATGCCCGGAATGTTTTCCTGCAGTCGAATTTCGTTTATTCGGTTATCTGCCAACCAGCTCGCCAGGGTTTTGTCCCGAACCCGTTCGTAACTGGAAATGTACTGGCTTCCAACTTCGGCCGCAGCCGTTGCAATCAGGCCGAACACAAGCAGGGCAATGAGTACTTCGATCAGGGTAAACCCTTTCTGCGTCCTCACCCGCTGCTCCCCTCATCGCCCGGTTTGCGCCAGTCCATGGGCGACACCCCATCCGAGGCCAGAACGTGCATCGTGTCTGACCCGTTTCCGATAGTGAACTCAAGCTCGAACGGCGTTGTCTCGCCACTGGAGAAAAAAACGACGTCCGGCAACAGGGTAGCTTCGGATGATGCCAGCCTGGGCGCGTCGCTTTCGATGAACTCGGTGACAGTGAGCCATTCCGGCAGGCTCCGGGCCCGGAACATACGCTCACCGGAGGCCTTCCAGTCGCCAGTCTGATCCTGGTAAGCCACGAACTGGTAGCCGTCTTCCTCCAGCTTCAGGCCCAGCTCCAGGTTATTCAGAACCGCCTGCTCCGAGGCCGTCTGCATAAGCAGGTACAGCTCCCGGACCTCATTTTCCAGTTCGCGCTGCTGGGAGCTTCCCCCCATGGTAAACACGGCAAGCGAAGCCAGCAGACCCACAACCACCAGGACCACCAGTATTTCAATCAGGGTGAAACCGGTCTGTCGGGATCTGACCTGCACAGTGATTTAGCCCTCGGTGTCCCAGACGCTGATATCCGCAGCGTCGCCGTCGCCACCTTCCTGGCCGTCAGAGCCATAGGAATACAGATCGTAGGGACCTTCGGTACCCGGGCTTACGTACTGGTATTCAGAACCCCAGGGATCCTCCGGCACGCTCTTCAGGTAACCGTCGGAATTCCAGTTCTTGGGCTCCGGGCTGCCACTTGGCTTGGAAACCAGCGCCTCAAGACCCTGCTGGGTGGAGGGATAATGGCTGTTGTCCAGGCGATAAAGGTCCAGCGCATTGGCAATGTTGCTCAACTGGGTTTCCGCCACGGTGACCTTGGCCTGGTCACTCCGACCCATGATGTTTGGAGCCACGATGGCCACCAGCAGGCCCAGGATCACCATCACCACCATGATTTCAATCAGGGTAAAGCCGCGGTTACGGTTGCGTGAATTGAGGTTCTTGGTCGTCATTGTCTCACTCGTTATTGGCATGGATTGCTTTGGTCCGGGCTCGTCAACTGACGCTCCGGCGCGGGTTTCATCCCACGAGATTACTCATATTCAGAATCGGCAGCATGATGGCCAGCACGATGATCAGCACCACCACGCCCATCACCAACAGCATCATCGGCTCGAACAGCCCCACAATCGCAGCGATCTTTGATTGAAGGGTGTTTTCCTGCATGCGCGCGGTTCGTTCCAGCATGCTGTCCAGCTCACCACTGGCCTCCCCGCTGGCGATCATGTGCAGCATCATCGGCGGAAAATACCCGGTCTGATCGAGGGAACGGTGCAATGAGCCGCCTTCGCTGACCTTTCTGGCTGCATCCCGCAGTTCCTGCCGCAGAAAATCATTGGATAACACCTCACCGGCAATGCGCATTGCCTCGACCAGCGGCACGCCACTGGTCGTCAGTATGCTGAGGGTGCTGGCATATCGGGCAGTGTTAACGCCACGAACCATCCCTGAAAACAAGGGGAGATGTAACAGACGTTTGTGAAACCGCAGTCTAAACCCGGGCTTGGTCAGGAAAAAGCGGAACACCATCAATGCGGCGACCAGCAGTATAAATAGATAGACACCGTAATCCGCCAGAAATTCCGACACCGCAAGCATGGCCATAGTCAGCGTTGGCAGCTCCTGCCCCTGCTTCAGAAACACATCAATGATATCCGGCACCACGTAGGTCAGCAGGAACACGACGATGGCAATGGCGACGATACTGAGAATGATGGGGTAGATGGCCGCCAGCTGAATTTTCTGGCGAGCCTCCTGACGGTTTTCGGTGTAATCCGCCAGCCGGTTCAGAACCAGATCGAGATGGCCGGCGTGCTCACCCGCAGCAACGGTAGACCGGTACAGCCTCGGGAACGCCCGGGGAAACTCACCCAGGCTGTCCGCCAGGGTGTAGCCTTCCATGACTTTCGCGCGAATGGCGATCAGCATGCTGCGTATTCTGGGTTTCGGTGACTGCTGAGCGGCCGCCGAGAGCGCCTGCTCGATGGGAATGCCGGACTGGATCAGGGTTGCCAGTTGGCGTGTAACCAGTGCAAGATCGGCCGCGGCCAGCGAACCCCGGCTGCCCAGGGGATTGCTCCTGGCCTGTTTCTCGGCGGCCGGTTCGACGGCCAGCGGCGTGAGGCCTCGCTCCCGAAGTTGCTGGCGAACGGCTCTCGGCGCATCGGCTTCCACGACACCTTGTTTCTGCTTGCCTCGGGAATCGAGCGCCTTGTATTCGTATGCTGGCATGGTTTACTGACCCCGGTGCGTAACGCGGAGTACTTCTTCCACCGTGGTCACACCATCCAGGATTTTCTGCACGCCGTCTGCGTGAATACTCGGGCCATGCTGGCGAGCCACCTTTTCCAGGTCCAGCTCCCCGGCACGTTTGTGGATCAGAGAACTGATTTCCTCGGAGATCTCCACCACCTCATAGATACCAATACGCCCACGGTAACCGAGCTGGTTGCAATGGCTACAGCCGGTTGCCCGGTAAATGGTGGGCGGGTTGGCGGGATCCTGCTGCAGAAACTCGCAGTGCTCTTCTGTAGGTGTATACGGCTCCCGGCATTCCTTGCACAGAACCCGAACCAGCCGTTGGGCAACAATGCCCACCAGGCTTGATGAAATCAGGAAGGGCTCGATACCCATATCCATAAGCCGGGTAATCGCGCCAACGGCGGTATTGGTGTGCAACGTGGAGAGGACCAGGTGGCCCGTCAGACTCGCCTGTACGGCAATTTCTGCCGTTTCCAGATCCCGAATCTCACCGATCATAACCACGTCGGGATCCTGACGCAGAATGGCACGAAGACCCCGGGCAAAGGTCATGTCCACCTTGGTATTCACCTGGGTCTGGCCGATGCCCGGCAGGTTATACTCGATGGGGTCCTCAACAGTCAGGATGTTGCGGCTACGATCGTTGATTTCCTGGAGCGAAGCATAGAGTGTGGTGGACTTACCGGAACCCGTCGGGCCAGTGACCAGCAAAATGCCATAAGGCCGGTAAATCAGCTTGCGCAGAACCTTCAGGTCCTGCCCCGCCATGCCAAGGGATTCCAGCCGTATGGCACCTGCCTGTTTGTCGAGCAAACGCAGAACCACGCGTTCACCGCTAGAAGACGGCATGGTCGACACACGAATATCCACTTCCCTACCAGCGACCCTCAGCGCAATACGGCCATCCTGGGGCACCCGTTTCTCAGCGATATCCAGCTTCGCCATAACCTTGATCCGGGACACCAGCAGCGGGGCCAGTGCGCGCTTGGGCTCTACCACTTCACGCAACACACCATCCACCCGGAAGCGAACCACAAGGCGCTTTTCATAGGTTTCAATGTGAACGTCCGAGGCGCTGGTTTTCACTGCTTCAGTGAGAATGGCATTGATCAGACGGATGATTGGAGCATCGTCTTCCTGCTCCAGAAGATCCTCGGTTTCCGGCACGGAGTCAGCGAGCGAGGCCAGGTCCATGTCATCGCCGATGCCTTCCACCATCTGCATCGCTTCCGCAGAATCGTTCTGATAGGCGGAATTCAGAGCCTGGTCGAACCGGTCCGGATCGATGGTGGCAAAACGGGCACGACCGCCACTGATACGGTTCGCTTCCGCCAGCGCAGAATGGGACGCACCGGGACGCACCAGAATAACCGGCTCGCCGGCGTCCGAACGGGTCAGGATTACTCCGTTGCGCTTGGCAAAAGTAAACGGAAGACGGCCCAGCGGAGCATCCTGCGGCTGAAGTTCAGTGTCTGTGGTCAAGGTCGTCCTCGTTCGTGAAACCCTTTTCGATTCAACTAATTCAGAAAGGCTACCACAGGATATGGACCCGCTGAATAACTCTATACACTATACTCCCAATAAAACGTTGCAGTCTGATAACCTGTGAGCTTTTTCCCGGCCCACAAACTTGCATTCAGGATGATCAATGCTCCTAAACAATGAACGGTTTCCCCTGATTCTCGCGCTCGTGGCAGGGGCGGCCATGGTCGCCCTGACAGCCTGGCAGGGTTACCGTTTCTGGCAAATGGAAGGCCAGCAGGGACAGTACGATAACGTGCAGCCACTGGTCTCCGACCCGACCGCCGGTCGTGAGCCACCCAGCGTGGACCTTTCCTCCCTGGATCTGTTCGGAGCTGCATCCGGCGAAAGCGAGCCGGTAGAAATGGATACCGAGAATCTCCCTGAAACCAACCTCCGACTGTTCCTTCGGGGCGTACTGGCCGCGGATGGTGATTTCCCGGGCAGCGCGCTGATCGAAGATGACAAAAGTAAAACCGAAGCCTACCTCGTGGGTGACGAACTGCCCGGCAATGCCACACTGCGCTCGGTACATCCGAACCGGGTGATCATTGAACGTTCCGGCAAACTCGAAAACCTATACTTCCCGGAATCCGAAGACCGCAGCGGCATATCCTTCACGGCCGACCAGCAGGCAGAGCCTTCGCCCGCTGTCCAGCAGGCTGCATCCCCCTCACCCTCGAGAGCGCCCGCTTCCGCCACCAGCGATGAGCAGCGCCGGGAGGAAATCCGCCGGCGCCTTGAGCAGCTCAGGGAACGCCTACGGAACAATAACTGAGGCGCGCTATGGAAACGGCCGCCCTTCAGATACGCCGCCGTTCCACGCTTCTGCCTGCGTTATTGCTCGTGGTCTCTCTTGTGAGTGCCTTCGAGCTCGGCTCCCGTCTGATGAACTATGTTCAGGAAGAATTCGGAACCGAAGCCCACCAGCGTCTGGAAAACTGGCAGCGCCTGCATGCTCTTGCCGCAAACGCCCCCATCGACCGACAGCTCCGGCTTGTGAACTCCTTCTTCAATCGAGTCACGTTTGTCAGCGATATCCGCCACTGGGGCGAGGAAGACTACTGGGCAACCCCGGTAGAACTGCTGACCACCAACGGAGGCGACTGTGAGGATTTCTCGATTGCCAAATACCTGACCCTCAAGTCCATGGGCGTGCCCGATGATCAGCTCCGAATCGTGTATGTCAAAGCGCTGGAATTGAACCAGGCCCACATGGTGCTGGCGTGGTACCCGGAGCCAGACGCCGATCCGTTGATTCTGGACAACCTGATAAATGACATTAAACCTGCATCTCAACGTACTGATCTTGAACCCGTTTACAGCTTCAACGGTGAAGGCCTCTGGCTGAACCAGTCCGGCGGAGCGCGCACCCGGATCGGCGAAGCGGGCAAACTCTCACGGTGGCAGGACCTCAACAGCCGGCTGACGGAATCGCTCCGACCCTGAGCGGGTTGCCAAAGCCAGCCACTGGCGGCAAATGACAGGAACCATGGCGCCAAGCGACAGCGGCGAACGACGCAGAGCCTATAGAATGCGCCACATTCGTTTTTAATCTGGAGAATAAAGCACATGCGACGCTGGAACGGCTGGGGCGACGAGGGATTCAATCTGGCAATGCCGGAACAGGGCCAGGACTTTCTGGCATCACGCATCGGTAGTGGCCGGCCTCTGGCGGACGCGACCCTGGATTCCGTTTGCGCCAAAGTACCGGAAACCCGCCTTACCCGGCCGGCAGATCTGGAATCACTGATCGATACAGGCCCGGAAGCGCGAGTGCGCCATGCCCGCGGCCAGAGTCTTGCGGACTGGCTGGCCATGCGCAGCGGCGAGTTTGGTGTGTTCCCCGATGGCGTGGCCTACCCTACCACCAGCGAAGAGGTTCAAACCCTGCTCTCCTGGGCCGCGGAACAACACATTCACCTGATTCCCTACGGTGGCGGCACCAGTGTGGCCGGGCACATAAATCCGGTGGATAAAGGCCAGCCAGTACTGACTGTGGACATGAGCCGGATGAATCGCCTGATCGACCTGGACACGGACAGCCAGATCGCGACGTTTGGTGCGGGAACACCCGGGCCACTCGTTGAGTCCCAACTCCGGGCCCATGGCTACACACTGGGGCATTTCCCTCAGTCTTTCGAGCTTTCCACCGTCGGCGGCTGGGTGGCCTCCCGATCCAGTGGCCAGCAATCCCTGCGCTATGGCCGCATTGAACAACTCTTTGCCGGGGGCCGGGTCGAAACCCTGAAAGGCACCCTTAACCTGCCCACCATACCGGCCTCCAGCGCCGGTCCGGATATCCGGGAAATGATTCTGGGTTCGGAAGGCCGTATCGGGCTGATTACCGAGGTGAAGGTGCGGGTTACTCCGCTGCCCGAACACGAGAGCTTTCATGTGGTCTTTTTTCCGGATTGGGAGAGCGCCCGCACGGCCAGCCGCCTGCTGGTGCAGAACCGAACCCAGTTATCCATGCTCAGGCTCAGCAATGCCTTAGAGACCGAGACCCAGCTCGCGCTGGCCGGCCACCCCCGGCTTATCGGCATGCTCGAGCGTTTCCTTTCGCTGAGGGGCGCTGGTGAGGGCAAATGCATGATGACCTTCGGGATCACCGGCTCCCGACTGCAGACCCGAAACGCCCTGAAAGAGGCCCGAAGCATCTGCAAGGCCCAAAA
>NZ_DDOI01000047.1:47230-49950 GCF_002341575.1 Marinobacter sp. UBA2498
CCAAAATGGCGTCTATACCGGCACGCGGCTCGGCGACAAATGGGCGGCCAAGCGTTTTACCATGCCCTATCTGAGAGAGGCCCTCTGGCAGATGGGCTATGCGGTCGACACTCTGGAAACGGCCACTGACTGGGACAACGTCGACAATCTGCTGGGTCTGATCGAGACCAGCCTGCGTGACGGGCTGAAAGACCAGAACGAGAACACCCATGTGTTCACCCACCTCTCCCATTTCTATAGCCAGGGCTGCAGCATTTACACCACCTATGTGTTCCGGGTGGGCGACAGCTACGAGGAAACACTCGCGCGCTGGCAAACGCTCAAAACCAGCACCTCCGAACTGATCGTGAACAACCGCGGCACCATCAGCCATCAACACGGTGTCGGTAAGGATCACGCCCCTCACCTGCCGGTGGAAAAAGGCGAACTGGGCATGTTGGCGATACGCTCCCTGTGCAGCACCTTTGACCCGGACGCGATCCTGAACCCGGAAACACTGGTCAAATGAGCGCAACGCCCAAAGGGAGCCCCAATATGAACCGGACTGACATTCTCAATGCGCTGCGCTCAGGGACCAACAAATTTGATGTGGTGGTGGTCGGCGGCGGAATTACCGGCGCTGGCGTGGCCCGGGAAGCAGCAGGCAGCGGGCTGCGCACGCTTCTGGTGGAACAGAAGGACTTTTCCTGGGGTACCTCCAGCCGGTCCTCAAAGATGGTGCATGGTGGCCTTCGGTACCTGGGCAGCGGGCATTACGGTCTTACCCGGGACGCCGTGCGCGAGCGGGAACGTTTAATGGCGGAAGCACCGGGGTTAATTGAGCCCCTGCGCTTCATCATGCCGCACTTTAAAGGCCAGTTCCCCGGACCGCGCCTGTTCCAGACACTGCTTCGGGTTTACGACTTTATTGCCCGCAACCGAAGCCGCCACTTTCTGACCCCGGCCGAATCCATGCTCTGGGTGCCGGGCCTGACGGGCGAAAAACTCGCCGGCGCCAGCGGTTTTACCGATGCAGTCACCGACGACTCGCGCCTGGTCCTGCGCCTGATTGCCGAAGCCCGGCGGGACGGAGCCATGTGCCTGAATTACACAAGAGCCGGTGAAATAAAGCGCAGCAACGGCGATGTATCCGGCTTGCTGATTCAAGCAGAGGAAAACGATACGCCCATTGAGGTCTTCGCGCCCCTGGTCATCAACGCCACCGGTGCCTGGGCAGATCGGCTGCAGTCCAGCGAGACCTCTGAAGACACCATGCACATCCGGCCCCTGCGTGGCAGCCACCTGGTGCTGCCCTGGTCCAGTCTGCCGGTGTCCTGTTCGGTTTCCCTGTTTCATCCGGAAGATGGCCGCCCGGTGTTTGCCTTCCCATGGCTGGGCACTACAGTTCTCGGCACCACCGATATCGACCATGAGGGAAACCTGGATCAGGAGCCGGTGATTTCTGAATCCGAGACCGCCTACCTGCTTGAAATCGCCTCACGATTGTTTCCGGGCAGCCCCATTACCCGAAGCGACATCCTTTCAACCTGGGCCGGTGTAAGGCCGGTGGTAACCGATGGTACGGGTAAGGCGCCGTCCAAGGAAAACCGGGAACACGCACTTCGGGTGAATCGGGGGCACGTCAGCATTGCCGGCGGCAAGCTCACCACCTTCCGGGTCATCGCCCGCGAGGCACTCGTCCAGGGGCTTGGAGAAGACGCCAGCAAGGTTCTGCGGCCCGCATCCAAACCGGTGTTTCAGGGCACAGATCACCCCTCAAGGCCAGCCACCATTAGCCACCAGTGCTGGCAGCGACTGCAGGGGTTCTATGGCCCCGAGCTTGATCAACTGCTTGCTTCGGGCCCACTGGAGCCTGTCACTCCAAATCGGGCTTCCAACCTGCTCTGGGCGGAGCTTTGCTGGGCGTGCCGGAGAGAAGATGTGCAGCATCTGGATGACCTGCTTCTGCGACGAACGCGGTTAGGCATGGTACTACCGAATGCCGGCGAAGCCCTTCTCCCGCAGATTCGTAACCACTGCCAGCCGCTGCTTGGTTGGGCTGACCAGCGTTGGGAGGAGGAACAGGCCCGCTATCTGTCGATCTATCACAACGCCTATTCGCTGCCACCGCAGGAGGCCTCCGATGCCAGCTGAGCCGCTCATCCTGGCCATCGACAATGGCACCCAGAGCGTTCGGGCGCTGCTCTTCGATACCAGTGGCAATCTGGTGGGCAAAGGCAAGCAGGAAATAGAGCCCTATTTTTCGAGAGAGCCCGGCTGGGCCGAGCAGCACCCGGACTACTTCTGGGAGCAGCTCGCGGAAGCCTGCCAATTGCTCTGGAGCTCCACAGACGCGACACCGGATCAGGTTGCCGGCGTTACCGTGACCACCCAGCGCGGCACCGTCATAAATCTGGATGAAAATGGACAGCCTCTACGTCCGGCAATCATCTGGCTCGACCAGCGCCATGCAAGGGTAGAAGGCCCCGTCAAAGGGCCCTGGGGATGGCTGTTCAAAGTTGCCCGTCTGGCAGACACTATCAACCGGTTCCGGGAAAAAACCCAGGCCAACTGGATCGCTCAGAATGAACCCGAGATCTGGGCCAAAACCCGGCATTTCCTGTTGCTGTCCGGCTATCTCAACTACCGACTCACTGGAGAATTCCGGGACTCGACCGGCAGCCAGGTGGGATACCTGCCATTCGACTATAAAAAGCATCGCTGGGCCGGCCGGCGGGATT
>NZ_DDOI01000047.1:50033-58601 GCF_002341575.1 Marinobacter sp. UBA2498
TTCAAATGGCAGACGATGCCAGTCGAGCCTTCCATGCTGCCTGAGCTGGTTGCACCCGGCGAAACACTGGGCCATTTGACCGACGAAGCCTGCAAGCACCTGGGCCTGGCAAAAAGCCTCCCAGTAATCGCCGCAGCTTCCGACAAGGCCTGCGAAATTCTCGGCTCCGGCGGGCTGACACCCGATATCGGCTGTATGAGCTATGGCACCACTGCCACCATCAACACCACCAGCCAGCGTTACGTCGAACCGATCCGGCTGATGCCGCCCTATCCGTCTGCGTTGCCCGGCCATTACTCGACGGAGGTCATGATCTACCGGGGTTTCTGGATGGTGAGCTGGTTCAAGCGGGAGTTCGGGCTGAGAGAACAGAAACTGGCCGAGGAACGAGGTATCGAGCCGGAAGCGCTGTTCGATGAACTGGTCAAGGCAGTGCCACCAGGATCCATGGGCCTGATGCTTCAGCCCTACTGGTCACCCGGCGTGCGCCAGCCGGGGCCGGAAGCGAAAGGCTCGATCATCGGGTTCGGGGACGTTCACACCCGTTCCCACATTTATCGCGCCATCCTCGAAGGTCTGGCCTACGCGCTCAGGGAAGGAAAGGAAAAAATCGAGAAGCGAAGCGGCGTGAAGATCAGGAAATTGCGAGTGGCCGGCGGTGGCTCACAGAGCGATGCGGCGATGCAACTCACCGCCGATGTGCTCGGGCTGCCGGCCGAGAGGCCTCACACCTATGAGACCTCCGGGCTCGGCGCCGCCATTGATGCCGCTGTCGGGCTAGGGCTGCATCCGGATTTCGACACCGCCGTGGCGAAGATGACCCGGGTTGGCGACGTTTTTCATCCCAACGAAGAAACCCGGGCTCTTTACCAGCGGCTGTATTCCGAGGTTTATCTGAAGATGTACCCTCAGCTTCAACCCCTGTACCGGAAAATCCGCGAGATTACCGGCTATCCCCGGTAACGCTCTCAGCGACCAACTCAGCGGTAATCGCAGAGAGCGTCCAGCCCAGGTGACCGTGACCGGTGTTGTAGAACACGGTCGGCAGGCGACCTGGCCCAACCCTTGGCATCATGTTCGGCAGCATTGGCCGCAAGCCGGCCCAGGGCACTACCTTGCGAGTACAGACTCCGGGAAAGCACTGCTCAACCCAACGGGTGAGCGGGCGGATGCGGTCGTCCTTGATATCGCGGTTGTAACCGCTGAACTCGGCGGTACCGGCAACCCGGAAACGGCCATCGCCCAGGCGACTGGTGACGATCTTGGTGGCATCGTCGAGCAAACTCACGGTCGGTGCCGCCTTTTGCGAGGCTTCGTCGTCCAGCTCCACGGTAATTGAGTAACCCTTAACCGGATAGATATTCACCCGGTCACCCAGCTTTTTCGCGAGTCCGCGACTGCCGACGCCGGCACAGATCACCACGCCGTCAAATGTGTCCCGGGACTGTTCGGTGCCATCGTGAGCGGTCACCCAGGCATTGCGCTCATCGGCGCTCAGCTCGGTCACCGTGTGGCCGTAACAGGTTTTTACGCCCAGCCGCTTGATGGCATCCGCCAGTCCATTGGTGAACTTGTGAATATCACCGGTGGAGTCACTCTCTGTGAAAAACCCGCCGTAATAGTTGCCGGCCAGGGTCGGCTCGATGGATTTCATTTCCTCCGGGGTCACCGACCGGCGCTCAAGGCCACCAGCCGCCAGCAGGCGCGATACTTTTTCAGCGTGATCAAACCCGGCCTTGTCCCGGTAGATGTGCAGGATACCCTGCTTCTTCAGGTCGAAATCGATGCCTTCTTCCTGCGCCCAGGCAAACAGGTGGTCACGGGCAGCAATGGCCAGGCGTGCAGTTTCCGTGGTGTTCTTTTCATACTGGGGAATGGCGGCAATGAACTCGGCGAACCAGCTCAGCTTGTGCCAGGACGGCTTGGGATTGACCAGCAGTGGCGCATCCCGGCGGGACATCCACTTGATGCCCTTCATCACGGTCTGCCAGTTGTTCCAGACCTCTGCGTTGGAAGCAGAGAGCTGTCCACCGTTGGCGAAGGAGGTTTCCATCGCCGCATAGCGATGCTTCTCGTAAACCGTAACGTCAAGCCCGCGCTTGGCAAGGGTGTAGGCCGTGGTAATACCAGTGATACCACCGCCAATTACTGCGATTCGCTTCATTCCAATCTCCGTGAGCGCCAAGGGTTTCCTCCCTGCTCGAAATGGCAGAAAGCACCCCTTCCGTCACGGGACCTGAGAGATTCACGAGCCGTTTTAACGAAAACGGTCGTTTGCTCCTTCGGTGTGCCGACTGACGCGATTGTCGACAGCTCTTCGGAAAGTATTCATGTCAGCGGTCCTTTTGCCTGAGAGTTTCCGGGGCAGTTGCTCCTTCGGCGCTGATCGCAAGGGATTCAGTCTCTCCCGCAGACATGTCTGATTGGTAATAAAACCCAACCCACGGGCCTAAACATAGCAAATAACCCGGAGCCAGGAAACCGGCCTCTGCACAGCTTGGGCCGTATGGGTTAAGGTAAAAGCCATGAAACACGCCTCGAAGACCCGCAAACAGCTCCAGCAGCAACTGGAACAGGCCCACGACTACGAGCAGTGGTGCGAGGCCGCTACCGCGCTCGATGACCTGGACGGGCTGCTGGCCTGGCGCGAGCAGGAAGAGACCGGGATGCTGCATGAAAGCCTGATGCGCAAGCACATGGGCCTCATGGACCATTGCCGGCAGAATGGCGACACACGGCGACTGATCCGGATACTTCAGGAGAGCCTATACCGTCACCTGGGCGAATTATCCAATCCCGACCTGTACACGGTGGCGCGCAGCGGCACCAACCGATTGGTGGGTGAATTCCTGGATGCCGTCGAGACGTCCATGGAATTCATTTGCGACCACCCTATTCCGGAGGTGACAACCGCCCGAAAACTGAAGATGTTTCAGGACGCCGAGCGGGTCTATGGTCGGCCAGCCCTGATGCTCAGCGGGGGTGCGGCCTTTGGTATTTACCATATCGGTGTTACCCGGGCGCTCTGGCGACAGGATCTGCTGCCGGATGTCATGGCAGGCTCCAGCATGGGTGCCATCGTGCCGGGTGCCATCTGCACACGGAACGACAAGGAACTGGCAGAGTTCTTTAACCATCCGGAACGGATTCACCTGAATGCGTTCCGCTGGCTCGGCGTCACGGAAGGCTTGAGGGCGGGCCATGCCATGGATCCGCGCCAACTTCAGGAGCATCTCCACCACAATCTGGGCAACGTCAGTTTCAAGGAAGCCTATGAGCACAGTGGCCGAACTCTGAATATCTCCGTCTCCCCCACCCGCACCCAGCAGAAGCCACGGCCACTCATCGAGCAGGCCTACGCCATGACCAGTCAGCAATACCTCGGGGACATCAACATCCATTTCCCGCCCAGGGCGTCCCTTTACCGAAAGGTCCTCTCCAACCCGACCCCTGAAGATCTCGAGATGTATATCAATCTCGGTGAACAGGCCACATGGCCACGGCTTGCCATGATCAAGGACCAGACCAGGATCAGCCGGGCATTCGATCGCTGTATCGCCAGGCTGGAGCAAGAGCTGGAGCAGGAAACCGCAGAGCAGACTGCAACGCCGCTCTAAAGACAGCACCGCCCTACCGATCAGTAAATCAACTAGATAACCCCGGGATCCCGAACTATTCTCACTTTATTGCATCATCGCTTTGCGGTGCGTTCATCGCTAACCAAAAGGATGCTGACCCGCAATGGATATGAGACAGGGAATTCGATCGGCTACCGAAGACAGTGAAAACAGGTTTTACGAACTGATAGAAAGTCTGCCCATGGTGGCTGTCCAGGGCTATGACAGGTACCGGCGGGTAATATATTGGAACGAGGCAAGCACACGCCTTTATGGCTATTCGCACGAGGAAGCGCTCGGACAGTTATTGGAGGACCTGATCATCCCCGATCACATGCGCAACGCTGTGATCGACGCGCACCGCAATTGGCTTGAAAAAAACATCAGCATTCCCTCCGACGAACTTGAACTGAAACACAAAGAAGGACATCTGGTTCCCGTTTACTCAAGCCATGTGATGATCAAACAGGAAAGCGGGGCCTGTGAGATGTTCTGCATCGACATAAGCCTCGAAGAGCAGAAACAAGCCAGAGACGAGCTTTATCGGCGCGCGAGTTTTGACGACCTGACGGGATTACCCAACCGGCATTTCATGGAAGCCGAGTTGTCGAGCCGACTGGATGAGGCTGATCGCCTGCAACAGGAATTAGCGGTCGTTTTTATCGATCTGGACAATTTCAAAATCATCAACGATACCCGTGGCCACCATCATGGTGACAGTCTCCTGAAAGCGGTGGCCGAAACCCTGAGGGGCGAACTTCGAGGCGGAGACCTGTTGAGCCGCTTTGGCGGAGACGAGTTTGTCTTGCTGATCTTCGATTTCGAAGGCCCTGAAGGTATTCATGAACTTGTTTGTCGGTTGATAGACGCTCTGGAACACAGAGTTCATCTGGAAGGCGACTGCTACCAGGTTACCGCCAGCTTTGGCGTGAGCCTTTTTCCGCACAACGGAACCACCGTGGCTGAGCTGATGGGCAATGCAGACGCCGCCATGTATCAGGCCAAAGAAACCGGCAAGAACGGCGTGTGCTTCTACACCCCGGATATCAATGACAGGCTGGTCAGTTATCAGGAAATCACCAACCTGCTCAGAGACGCCTTGAATAACGATGGCCTCGAATTGTTTTTCCAGCCCCAGATCAGCCTCGCGGATCGCACATGCGACTCCTGCGAGGCGCTTCTTCGTTGTTTTCACGGTCAATCCCGGGCAGTTTCACCAGCCATTTTCATTCCCGTGGCTGAAAAGTCTGGCCTCATCAACCGGATAGGCGAATGGGTAATCGAAGCAGCCTGCAAGCAGCTCGACGCATGGCAGGATACCCCTCTGAAAAACCTGCGGGTTGATATCAACCTGTCGGGACGACAGCTCACCAATCCACACCTTGCGAGCCATATTCTCGAAACAGTGGAACGTTACAATCTTCAGCCTAACCAGCTTGGGGTGGAGCTGACTGAGAACGAGGTTTTCGGCACCGATGAAAGCCAGACAAAACAACTGGAAAAACTGAAACAGGCGGGTGTGCACATTTCGATTGATGACTTCGGTACCGGACACTCCTCTCTTGTCTATCTCCGAAAACTCCCGGTTTGCGGAATAAAAATCGACAGGAGCTTTCTGCAACATGCGATGCAGAACAGCGCCGATATGGCCATCATGGAGGCAATGGTTACCGTTGGCCACAGCCTGGGCCTAAGCGTGCTGGTCGAAGGTGTTGAGACGGATGAACAGGCCCAATTGGTCACCGAACTGGGTTGTGATCTCGCTCAGGGTTTTCTCTATGCCAAGCCCATGCCGGCAAACAAAGTTGAAGAATTCCTGACCAGCTTCTGATCAGGAAAACACTACCCTTGTTCAAACTCCCGAACCAGCTCCTGCAGAAAATACAGCCCCGCCGAACTCAGGAAACAGCGCCCCGCACCCGCGCGAAACAGCAGATGGCGTTTTTCCAGGTAATCCAGCGCTTCCGGCACGCCCTTTTCAAAACGGGCTGCACGCAGAATTTCCTGATATTCCTCATCGCTAGCCAGGGAAGAGAGGTCTTGCTCATTCAACCCGGCATCGGGCCGGCCAAGGTATTCAAGATCCCGACCGCTGCGTGCGAAATAACGCCCGATCAGCAGCAGGATTACCTGCACCCGGAAGGCGTTCTCATCGTGCTCTTCGTTCTCCTCTTCGCTGCTTTCCTTGAGAAAGAAAAACGCGCCGGTTTCGTTGAACACCAGCTCACTGCCCAGGTGCTCATAGAAGGTCCGGAAATGGGACAGATGGTTATAAAGCAGGTTGTAGAGCGGATTGGCACGCAACTCGGAGCGGTTGCCGTCCCACACATCACGCACAATCACCCGGCCGGCCTGGAATTCCCGGTAGATTGCGGCGCTGTGGGCCGGGAGGATTTCTTCAAATTCAGACATTCTGTTGCTCCAGGCGACGCTTTCGGTAGACAAACTGTTCACTGTCGGATGACTGATCGAGGATTCGGAAGCGATTGGTAGTCACCACCTGCAAGCCCTCGGGGGGCGAGTTTACCAGCCGGTTCAACGCCGCCAGCAGGTCCGGGAAGCGATAGCCGGGGATAAACCCGTCCAGGCGCCCGTGAAGCTCACGTACCAGATCGGTTGTTGGCCGCAGCTCCAGGGTTTCCAGCCATTGATACAGCTGGTTGATGCGCTGGACATCAATCCGGGTATGGCGACCACTGCCATCCACTTGCTGCAGAACCGGCACTTCAGCCTTGCGTCGGAGGTCGTTCAGGCGCAGCTCCAGTTCGCTGAACAACAGCTGGTAGTAGCTGGACGATTCACCGAAGGCGTAGTGTTTCGGTCGTTGCTGGGCCCGAAGGCCGATCAGAAAACCGGTGCTGCGGGCAAAGTCTCCACCTTCCAGCCATTTTCGTTTCAGGCTGAGGGTCTCGGTTTCCCCCTTGAGTTCCTGCAGCTTGCCGTAGAAATGCTCCATGGCGTTGTACTGGACCATGCCCTGGCGCGTCTTGCGCAGGAAGTGCTCCACCTCCTGGGCCACCGCCTGAATGGGTTTGTACAGGGCGTTCAAACTAATGGAGGAACGGAACAACTGATCTGCCAGGCTGTGATCGCCGTGATTTTCCAGCAACCGCACCATCGCTTCCAGGGTTTCGAACAGGTTGCTGCCATCCGGCAGCCGCGTATCCGGGTTCAAAAACACCAGGGTCGGCTTGATGTGGCGCTCGTACAGGGTAACGATCTGCTCAAACAGGTTCTGGCGGAACTCAAGGAATTTCTGGGGCGCCCGGCTGGCGTCGCCGGAGAGATCCGCAAGCTGCGCACTGATGGTCTGCATGCGCAGGACATTCTGGCGCAGCAAACCGATGAGCTGGCTCACCCGCTCGTTCAGATCATCCCTCAGTTCGGTGTAGTCCGGATCGGCGTCGCTGAAAGAGCTGGTCTCGAGCCGATTGCGCACGTCCCGAAGGGTTACAAGATGGCCGCGAAGCCGAGCATCCGTCAGTTCCTGGTACAGCGACGCGTTGCAGGCACGCATCAGGTTGATCAGGGCATCCTGAAACACCAGGCGCCGCTCACCTTCGGCCTTGATGATGTCGATCACCAGGCCGCTGCGGAACAGATTGTCGGTATTCAGCGCAAAACGCACCCGATCCCGGTCGGCGTTGCCAAGGGTGCGGGTATAGTCCATCACCTCGGCCACCAGATCGCTCTCACGGATATACCGGGCTTCGTTCCGGTCCATCCGTTCGATCATCCGGAACAGGATCTTCGGGTGCTCGAACAGCAGCCGGGTGGTATCCAGGGTGCTGAACCGTTTACTCATCCACCTGCTCCATCAGGCTAGCCTGGGTCTGATCAGCCCAGTGGCTCATGGCCTCGCCGTTGGTAAAGCCCTCCGCTCCACCCCAGAACACCAGGGTACGTTGCGGGCTGTAAGGCTTCGCGGTGCGCATCTGCCCTACTTCCAGGTGTCGGCCGATCAGGTAAATCACTTCCGCGCTGGCGCTATGAGTGGCGGCAGAGAACAGGTTGAAGCCCTGCTTGCGTAACCGCTCCAGCAGCGAGGGCATCTGGCTGATGTCCACGCTGGCCAGCTCATCCAGCACCATGGGGAACGACAATTGAACGCCCGGGTACAACACCCGTTTCAGCAGCCGGTACACCAGTTCCAGATTGATCAGGGCCGTGGTGGAGGTGGACTGGCCCTTCTTGTCGAGGCTTGTGGCGTTTTCCTTCCGGGTTCTGTAGGAAATGCCGGTGATCACCTTGTCCATGGTCAGGCGCTTGCTGCCGCCCTCCCCGAAAAAGTCCGCCACGAACACCCGCAAACGGTCATAAAACGCGTCCGACTGCAGCTGGTTGCCATAGGGGTCGATGTTGTTCGCTTCTTCCACCAGATTGCGGAATTTCGGATCGGTATGAATATCCACGCGGATTTCCACCAGATCGTTGATGCGCACCCCTTCGAGCTCACGGTTCAGTTGCGCCTCGAAACGGGCAATGTGCTCGTGGTTGGATTTCAGGGCCTGCCGGTAGCTGGCCACGGTTTCATTGTGGATGCCCACCTGCTGCTCAAGCACATTCCAGCGCTCTGCCATGCCGGCAAACAGATCTGAGAGACCTTTGAACGTTTCCCGGATAGCCGATGACGCGGGGCTGTCTTTCTGCAATTCGCCTTCGGTGTCGTCGTGGATGCCCAGATACACGAACTGACGAAGGTGGTCGAGGATACTGCGACGGCGCTCCTCCAGGTCGTCCAGCTGGGTTTGAAGGTCATCAAACGCCGCCACAGACACCTGCTCAATGTCCAAAGGCTGTTCCGCTTCCACCGCTTTCAGATGCGGGAACCGGTGCTCTACCGTGCCAACACTCCGGCTGAGGCCCGCCAGTTCCCGTTCCCGCTCCTCGATACGCTCTTTTTCGGCCCTGGCTTTGGCGGCCTTCTGCTGAACCGCGTCCTGCTTCTCCT
>NZ_DDOI01000047.1:58673-70975 GCF_002341575.1 Marinobacter sp. UBA2498
TTTCAGCCCTGGCTTTGGCCGCCTTCTGCTGCACCGCATCCTGCTTTTCCTGCTCCAGCCGGGCCTGCTCTTCCAGTTTGGCCAGCTGTTCCTCTGCTGCCTGCTTTTCGTCGGTGGCGTCCCGAAGAGTGGTCGCGGCGGCCGGGAAACGCTGCAGCGTTTCCAGATCTTTCTCAATGGCACGGATTTCTTTCTCGGTGCGCTCGATCAACCGTGGCCGATCGTGTTCCTGGTTGGCAGTGTCCGCCAGCTCGGCCCGCTCCTTTTCCAGGCCATGAAGCTCACCTTCAATATGCCGGCGCTGCTCTGCGAAGTCAGTCTGCCGGGCCGGCTGGGCCGAATATTCGGCGTCGAACCAGTCGAAGCCTTTGTCATTGGGCACGAACAGCCGGGCAAACGCTTCGATGGCCGCCTTGCTGTCGGCGTCCAGATCCTGACCGGGGCTGGCCATCACCAATCGGGGGTCCACGGCCCGCAGCGGTGCCGCGGTGGCCTCATCCAACTGGTTCTGCAACTGCCAATGTTGCTTGCTCTCTCTTTCCCTCAGGGATTCCAGCTTGCGTTCAAGTTCCTGTTTCTTTTTCTGGATCTGCTCCAGCCGGATTTCCGCCTGGGCGGCACTCTTGAGAGCAGCCAGGTGCCCTTTCTTGCTATCGAGTTCCTCTTTCTGGATGTCCTCGATTTCCTGAAGGGTCATCTCCCCGTACTGGGATACCAGCAGATCGCCATCTTTCTGGTTCTGCTCGGCCTGCTTGATGCGACGGTCGGCGGAACGGATCTCGCCCTTCAGGCCACTGGCGTCCTGCTCCAGTTTTTTCAGAGCCTGGAGCACATGGCGCAGGGTCTCGTTCTGTTCATTGAACGCCTCTACTGCGGCTTTACGCCTGGCGCCAATATCCTGCAAGGCATGGGTGACGCCATCCCGGAAAGCCGCAAAATCGTGCTGGCTGCGAAGCAGGGTTTGGTAGGCCTGATAATCCCTTTGCAGCTTCTCGAACCGTGAACGCTCTTTTTCAATCTGATTAAGCTGGATTTGCTGTTGCTTCAGTTGATCGTGCCGGTTGAGAAACTCATCGATATTGAAATCGAAGGCATCGTCGGCAAACTTCTTGTCCGCCTCGATAATGCTGGCCACCGCGTTGGACATGGCCTGATCGTCTGCCTTCATTTCAAACAGCAACAGGATCAGCGTGCGCAGCGACTGCACCCGGCGCTCGTCGGACTCACCCAGGGGCAGCACCGAATAGCGTACGGCATCGGCGTTCATTAGCTCGCTGCTGTACAACATCTGTTTAAGCTTGGCCGGTTCATTGACCAGTCGGGTATCTTTGGAGAACTTTTTCAGCGCCTCGGACAAACGGCTGAACGACAGCTCCGGCACCGCCTGGCCGATTCCGTCCTCACCATCGCCATTCCAGAACAGCGGCCGCAGCTGGTCGTAACCAACCGGCACGAAAGCGCGGGCATAACTGAGCTGGCTGGCGCTGTCCCGGTACAAAATCTGGCAATGCACCCCCGCCGGGTTCTCCGCTTCCATGATCAGGAAGCTGAACTGACTGGGGAAATAATGCTGGTAGCTTTCCTCGTTAGAGTAGAAGCTGCCGGCACTGGCATTGCGGAACGCGAATTTCTTGCGACTGTTCTTGAAGTTGTTTTCCGGCAGCAGAAACAGACGCAGGGAATTCAGCAGACTGGACTTGCCCAGATTGCCCGGGCCCAGGATCAGGCCGTGGTTATCCACCGGAATTTCCACGTAACAGAAGCCGGCGGAATCCACCAACACCAGACGGCGAATACCAAAATTGAAATTGCCTGGGCTCCCCTGGGAGTCACTCATCCAGAATCATCTCCTGTTCCATAAATTTGCCGGTAACTCGAAACGCCTCTGCCAGGGGTACAAAACCAAGCCCCTCTGCCAACGAAATCGCCCTTGTGAATCGTTCGGTGGTGTCCGGTAGTTTGCGGAACCGGCCCAGCCATGGCTGCCAGTCGGGCGGCTGAACAAAGGTGGCTTTGTCACCGAGCGAGGCTGCGATCGTCGAGAACATTTGCAGACCACCCGCATCATAATCGAATGCGCAGAATACTTCTTCATAGCCCTGCAACCAGTCGAGAATCGCGCGCCGGGTCACCCGGTTACCACTGCCCAGAACCACATCGCAGTCCGCCAGATGCAAGGCCCAGCCAAGAGCCTCACCGGTAAACTTCAGCATCTGCTGATATTGGTAGAAGTTACGCTCGTTTTCTATTACCAGCACGGAGCCGGCGCGCTGAAAACCGATGTCAACAGAATCGCTCTTGATAACAACCACATCCGGACGGCTGGATGCCAATACCCCATGGTAAACCAGAAGAAAACTTACCTCAGTACCATGGCGATGAGAGTCACCTTTTCTAGCGGCGTCTACTCTGTTTAAGGGAGCCTCCGCGACGTTCTGCAGCTCCGCGAAAGCGGTTTCATCCCGGACCGTGACCAGCCATCGGTTGGACTGGACCTTTTCTGTGGCAAACATGTCCCGATGGCGCCGGCGAAACTGCTCCGGAAGCTTTTTCAGGAAGGCTTCATAATTAATCGGTTGGCCACGCAGGATTTTGTCGAGATAGTCGTTCAAGGGCGTACCACGGTTATTCTTGGATTTGCGTATGGGCTGGGAAGCAAAATAACTCATAAAGCGTTAATATGGATACCGTACTTGGCCCCTCACCACTCTTGGAGCAAAAAATATGCGCCTTCAGGATTTAATTGACGAGGCTAGCGCTCTTCCCGTCGACGAACGAGCGCTGGTTATAGAGTCATTATTGAAAAGCCTAAACCCAAACGAAGCCAGTATTGACGAAAAATGGGTAGAAGTTGCCAAGTGCCGCCTGGACGACCTGGATTCCGGCAGGGTGAATCCTGTGCCCGGCGATGAGGTTTTCAGAAAGATTCGGAGCAGGCTGCAGAAATAATGGATTATTCCTTTCACCCCGCAGCGGAAGCGGAATTGAATGATGCAATCGATTACTACGAATCAATTCAAACTGGCCTCGGAGTAGATCTCGCCGAGCAAGTCGAGCAAGCAGTAGCCAGAGCTGTCAAATTCCCCCAGGCCTGGAGCTTCATTCGAAAGCCTGTTCGTCGCTCACTCGTCAAACGATTTCCCTATGGCGTTCTTTACGTTGAAAAGAAGAACAGCATTTTCATTCTTGCTGTTATGAATCTTCATCGCGAGCCAGATTATTGGGAAAACAGGCAATAACCGAGGATTCCTCGGTAGTTACCGATAATTCCCGGAACACAGAAACAGCTGCACACCCATTGCACTTATCCTGGTGCCAAGAGGCATGTCCGTCACCAAGGCCGCCGACTGGAGTATTTTCAGCAGCTTGCCGCAACCATTGATGGCCATTCCCGCTTACCTGTTCGTAAGTACCTTCAAACCCATGCTTCCCTTCGGCCTTGGTTTGGCTGCGGGTGCTATGATCTGGATGGTGTTTGCCGAGCTTCTGCCGGATGCTAATAAAAAGCTGGAGCCGGCTTCAGTTGGTGTTGTGATTGTACTGGCCTTTCTGGGCATGATGGTTTTCCAGCTCGCCATCCACTGACCGCGGAAGTACTGGATAGCCAGTAAGCTATTGCGGCGAACGACACTTAATACGTTTTTGAACTATCGAAGGTAACTCTATGCAGAACCGGGATATTTCCGGGAACGCCACGCAAAACCCGATACTTGTCTCGTTCCATTCAGAGGCAAGCCAGTTAACCTGGCAGCCCCTCGGTGACCGCGTGATGGGCGGGCAGTCTAACGGCACCGTTGATCTTGCAGAGGGCGGCGTTGGCGTCTTTCACGGCACTGTGCGACTGGACAACGGCGGCGGATTTTCGTCTGTGAAAGCTGACCTGCCGGAACCTTTCGATGCAGCTGACTACACCGGTATCGAGCTTCTTGCTCGGGGCGACGGAAAAACCTACAAGATCGGCCTTCGCAACAGCACCAACCGGCGCAGCATTGTGTACCAGCATGCATTCACACCAGGTACAGAAGAATGGAGCCGCATCCGACTCCCCTTCAGTGATTTCATCCCTACCTGGCGCGGCAAAACATTGACCGATGAGGCAGCACTGAATCTTTCGCACCTGGCTTCGGTCAGCCTTTTTGTTTCCGGACGACAGGCTGGTGAATTTCAGCTGCGGATGCAGGATTGGAGGTTGATCCGATGACCAAACTCGCTCTGATAACCGGTGCCAGCGCCGGCATTGGCCGTGAAGCCTGCGCCCTCTTTGCCCGGAAAGGCTACAGGGTGATCGCCCTGTCCCGACAGCCAGCTGGTGTCGAGTCTGCCGATCTGGAGCTGGCGCTGGATCTAGAGTCCTTTGACCAGATCGAAGGGCTTGCGGGCGCTCTGGACACGGAAATTGCAGCAGCCGAGCGGGTGATTCTGGTCAACAACTCCGGTTACGGGCAATTCGGCGCGCTTCGCGATCTCTCCGAACCCATGTGGCAAAAGCAGTTCAGTACCCACGTATTCGGCCCCATCAAGCTGGCTGCTGTCTGCCTGGGGCTCTGCGAACAGCACGGTAAACCCTTGCGGGTCATCGCGGTTAGCTCCGTTCTCTCCATCGCGCCCCAGAAAATGAAAGGCGCCTACTGTGCCGCCAAATCCGCGATGAACACGGCCCATGAGAGTTTCTGGTTTGATGAACAGGGCAGCAACAGCCTGGAAAGTATCTCGCTGGTGCTCCCGGGCCCCGTGGTGACCCGGTTCAGAGAGCATGCCCTGGCCGCGTTGCAGCCCGTGCTTGGCCAGGCCAGCGCCGTGCACCGGGAAAAGTACAAGGCAATGGAAGCAGCGCTCGCGCCAGGCGCCAGAATCAAGCCCTTTACAGCCAGTGCGTCGGACGTCGCGAAAAAGATTGTCAGGGCAGCAGAGGCGACACGACCCAAGCCTCGATACCTGGTTACACCCCAGACCTACGCTGCCGAATTTATCACCCGGTTTATTCCCCGGTCGATCCAGAGAATCATCTTTAGGTAAGGCGGGCCTTCTTCACCCGCCGGGACCGGCTCAATTCATCCTTAACAAAAGCCCCGACGGCCTTGAGGATACCCAGGTCCGGATCAGCCTCTTCGCCATCCGCCAGCCGGAAAATCTGCTGGTAGTACCACGCCTGGCCGCCCAACACGTTAATGACTTTGATTGGCATCAGCGGACTCGCTGGTGAGAAAAACCCTCGTTGAGCAAGTTTGACGTAATCTTCGTAGCAAACCGTCTTATCGATGCGCCCTTCAAGCAGATCTTTGGGCGTATCGGGATCGGTGCAGAGCGGCCGGCCAAGGCCAATCACGTCGGTTTCGCCACTTGCTATCGCCTCTTCCATCAACGAGCGGGTACGGAATCCACCGGTGACCATCAGCGGGCAATTGCACACCTCACGAATCGTCTGGGCATAATCCAGGAAGTAAGCCTCCCGCTTGCGAGTGCTTTCCCGCATGGCCGGCCCATCGCTCGCCGTATCGGCATCACCAGTGTACCCGAGCAGCCGCGGCTGTTCGTAGGTGCCGCCAGACACCTCCAGCAGATCAATGCCCTCCTCATTGAGCCAGCGCACCACGCTCACCGACTCATCGAGCGTAAACCCACCCTTGCGGAAATCGTCGGAATTCAGCTTTACCGCCACCGGAAACTCCGGCCCCAACGCAGCGCGCGTCGCCCGCACCACCTCAAGCAGGAAACGGGCGCGATTTTCCAGCGACCCACCCCAGCGATCGGTGCGCTGGTTGGTGACCGGCGACAGAAAAGACGACAACAGATACCCATGAGCCCCGTGCACCTGAACACCGGTGAACCCCGCCTCTTTGGCGATCCGGGCCACATTGGCAAAACGCTGGATAAAGTCCAGAATCTCCGGCTCCGTGAGTGCCCGTGGGCGAGCGTAGTTGCCCATCAGCGATAGCTGCACCGCCGAAGGCCCCATTGGGCGTGTGGTCACGTAACGCGGCGACTGCCGACCGGCATGGGAGATCTGCATCCACAAATGGTTGCCGTTGCGGGTGCCCGCTTCGGCCCAGGCACGCAACTGCGCCATACCCTCCGGCTCGCCTTCAGCCGGCGCCGGATCAATTGCCACGTTACCCGGCCGCTCCAGCACCCGGTGATCAATCATCACGTTGCCGGTAATCAACAGCCCCGCTCCGCCCTCGGACCAGCGCCGATACAGGGTTTCATGGCGGTGGGTAGCGTGGAGCTGATCGTCTGCCAGCCCTTCGGTCATGGCGGCCTTGGCTAGTCGGTTCGGCAGAACTGCTCCGCATGGGAGCTTCAGGGATTGGGCAAGCGGTGATTCGGGCATGGATAATTCCTGCTGTTCAAGCATAAGTTTACAGCCCCAACCACTCTGCCAGCTGAAGATTGGTTTTCAGCCTCAGTCGCTGCTGAAGCATCCCCTCAAAGACGCCTTCCACGGTTCGTTCCTGCCCCAGCAATGGCAGTGAGGCCTCAGCCTCTGAGAAGAACTGCTCCTCACGAGACGTGCCTACAATGGCTTGCTCCCACCAATTCACTACTCGAGGGTGCGCCTCCTTGAGCAGAAGGTCCCCAGGTAGCTTTTCGGACTTAGAAGCGTTCGCCGTATGAGTCGCTGGCATCAGATTCCAGAGATCGTTGTTGTTCCATCGTGACCACGGAAAACAGTGGTCGACGTCAAACCGCTTCGCTTTGAGATTTTGGGCCGTCCATACGCACTCGACCCTACCAGCCTCGAGCTGCTGGTTAATCATTTGACGGACAGCTGACGTATCGCGCTGACCTTCAACCCACTGTAAACCACGATGATAGACATCCATGGAATAGCGAAGATCCCAGCTACCCATCAAATCAATCCATTCATTAACAATCGCAGGTTCAATCCAGCAGGCATAGCGACTGAACGTATCCCAGAGAAACGAAGGAACACGGAAGGTACCGAACCGGGAAAGCGTTGCTTTATCCAAACGCACGGGTGCCTTCTTGATGGTCATCCTGGCCGAACCGCCCTCGAAGATCGGACGGTTACTACCAGGCCAAGTCGTGAAATTTGCGGGGTTCTTGAGAATGGTCGAGCAAGCATCCCGGATAGCGCGCAGGACTACTGGAGCAACATCCGCCGACAGCGACATGCCCACTCTGAAATCCAGAGGCGTGAAATCCTGCAGCTTTAAGAAATCCTCCGTGGCAAAGCCATAGCCGCGAGTGCCTGGTGCTTGCCTCAATTGATGCCGCAGAACCAGAGGGTGATAAAGCATAATCCAGAACAGCCCGACCGCCCCAAGCGGAATATCCACCCAGTCATCACTACGTTTAAGCGCCAAGCCGGGCGCTCCGTCAGCAATCCGGACTAGGGTTCGCAGCAAACCCAATTTGTAAGTCGAAGACTTATTATCATTAACGATAATGTGACGGACTGTCGGCAATGCTCCGGTGCCATCGTCCGCCAACCTAAAAGCCAGCGTCTCCCAAGAAACTTCGTCCCTCTGGAGCGCATCCTTCTTGCGCTCGACCGGCAACGGGAGCGGAATCAGTGCCCGGCGTTTGGCAAAAACCTCCAGCTCTTCCCTACTGACGTCGTAAAAAAGTCGTTCGCCATCACCGGGCCCATGCCGAACCGTAATCACCAGCATTCCACCGGGTGCCAAAAGCTCAGTCAGGATTCGAAAGGCACGATCACGATCGGAGGGCGGGATATGCATCCAGACAGCGGAAACAAGAATCAGATCGAAGCGATAGCTCAGCTTCCGGATCTTACCTAGATCGGGTAATTGATCGTCTACCCAGTGAATGCTCTGAATGCGAGTAGCGTCCTGCCCCAACTCTCTTAAGCCATCTGCGGGCTCTACCGCGACAACATCCCAGCCTCGTTCTGCAAGGGCACTGGAATCGCGACCACTGCCTGCGCCGACATCGAGAGCAAGGCCTGCTTTATCGCCCAGGAAGGAGAGCCAGTCTTGGTGAACCTGTTCGAAGGTCAGGGACTGGTATTGGGTGAAGAAGTTTTGGGCGTTTTTGTTGTAGGGACGGTAACTCATGCCGCCGCCAGCTTCGCTGCCTGCTGCCACATAAAGTTTGGCATCGGCGTTCGGAGTTTCCAGGTAATACTCATCGGCTGGGAACCGGTGTGAGACACGTAATCCACCTCACCATAATTCACAAACCCCATCGTGCGACCATATTCGTCTTTCGCCTGCTCTCTTACAAACAAGAACAACCGCTTGTTGATGGCTTGGTGTTGAATATAGTCCTTCCCTTTACCACGGTCAGGCCGGGAACTGTTTTGCGACTGCCAGTGGAATAACTGCTCATTGATGGCGTAGTCGTGGTACATGGTGGTTGGGGAGAACTGCTTTTCGTTTTTGTCCAAGGTGACAAACATCAGCTCAATATTTTGATCCTGAATGACATATACACCTTCCCTCGATGGTGGGTTATGCTCGAACGTCATCGCACCAAAGCCAACCAGAATCTGCTCTCGGGAATAGCGGGCGTGCAATCGTAGCGGGACTTCCCGCAACTCCGGCATCGCCGGCTGCTCGTGTTTGGTTTTCGCCAATTTCCAGTCGAGCACGTCCACCAGCTCCTGTTCCAGCCCCAGCTTGCTGAGTCCTGCCAAGCTTTGTGTCAGCGAATCAAATTCCAGCTCTGGCCCTGCTTTCTGCCAGAAGTCGTAATGGCACATGAGTGCCTGGCGACCTTTCGGGTCGTCACAGCTAAACCCTGCTTGGCATAGCTTCTTAAGAAACAGCAGGTACTGGTGATCGTCGCAGATCAAAATCCGATTGTGGATGGCCTTCTTCGCCAGTTTAAACGAGTCATCGGCTCTGTCTTCGTCTTTTGCCTTGCTCACCAACTCGGCCCAACTGCCCCGTTTGTAGAGTTCGTTCAGGTCGATGTGGGGATGATGGGTTATGAAGTTCTTCAGCGTGAGTGGCTGAGTGGAATGCTGTGGGAACTGCCGAACAAGAGACACCAGCCGCTTCATGGTCAGCGTGGCTTGCCGGATGTTGCTCAGCACCATTTCCTGGGTTTTCTTGGTGAGCTCAATTCGGCAACCCAGTGGTGCATGGGGAAAGCCCTGCTTCAGTTCTTCCGAAATTGAGCGTTCTGACTTTCCCACCAGTGCCCGGAATTTATTGGCGAAATCATATTCAGGCCGAGAATTACCAACAAAGTCCAAGACTGTGCAGCAATCTTTGTCGTCAGCAAGGCGCAAACCCCGACCCAGTTGCTGAAGGAAGATGGTCAGGCTTTCGGTTGGGCGCAGGAATAACAGGGTGTCGACTTCCGGAATATCGACGCCTTCGTTGAATATGTCGACCACACACAGCACGTTGATTTGCCCGGAGCGAATGGCTTGCTGCTTTTGTTGGCGTTCGTGGCTGTTGTCACTAGTGAGCACATCGGCCTTGATGCCGTGCAACAGGAGCTGCTCCACCATGAAGGTCGCGTGTTCACGGCTCACACAGAAAGCGAGAGCTTTCATGCTGGCTATATCGGTGACGATTTCCCGCAAGCTTCGCAGAATCTTTTTTACGCGATTCTGGTTGTGCGTATACAAGTTCGTCAACTGAGCAATATCGTAACGCCCACGACTCCAAGGAATAGTGCGCAGGTCGGTGTCATCATCTATTCCAAAGTATTGAAAGGGGCAAAGGTGGCGGCGGTTGATGGCCTCCGGTAACCGGAGTTCGGCGGCAATCACGCCACCAAAGTCGCTGAGAATATCGCCGCCATCGTGTCGCTCCGGAGTCGCTGTCAGTCCCAGCAGTATTTCGGGCGAGAAGTGTTCCAATACCGCCCGATAACTCGATGCGGCGATGTGGTGCACTTCGTCGATTACGATGTAGTCGTAATAGCCTTCAGTGAGCTTTAGCTGATCCAGCTGGTTATTCAGAGTCTGAATCGAAACGAACAATTGCCGGTAGTGTTCCGGCAACTGGCCGCCTACCCAGAGTTCACCGAAAGCATTATTACGCAGCACGCCACGGTAAGCTTCCCGGGCTTGGCGCAGAATTTCTTCCCGGTGCGCCACAAACAGAAAGTGGGCGTTTGGTTTTGCTTTCAGGAAGCGCCGAAAATCAAACGCCGAGATCAGGGTCTTGCCGGTGCCAGTGGCGGCCACCACGAGGTTTCGCAAACGCTGGTGCACGTCCCGCTCAACAGAGAGTTGCTCTAGAATGTCTTTCTGATGCGGAAACGGCGTAATTTCGAAATAGTGGGAGGAGCCGGGAGCGTCCAACCCTTTTTGTTGTTTTAGTGCGCGGTTGAGCTTTTCGGTACTCTCAGCCCGGCCATCGAACCATTCAAAGTCTTCCGAAGCCCAATAGGTTTCAAAGGTGCTGAGCGATTTGTTGATGATGTGAGGGATTTCCTGAGCGGTGATCTTAAGATTCCACTCAAGGCCATTGGTCAGCGCCGATCGAGATAGGTTTGATGAACCGATGTAACCGGTGTGAAAACCCGTGTTCCGGAGGAACAAATAGCTCTTGGCGTGCAGCCTTTCACGCTCGGTGTTGTAGCTCAGCTTCACTTCGGTGTTCGGCAGGCTAGCCAGATACTCAACGGCTTTGGCATCCGTTGCCCCCATGTAGGAGGTGGTGATGATTTTCAGCTCTCGGCCACTCGCGGTGAAGGCTTCCAGTTCTTTCCGGAATATCCGAATTCCGGCCCATTTGATGAACGAGACCAACCAGTAAATCCGGTCCGCTGACAAAATCTCGCGCTTTAGCTCTGACTCCAGTGACAAGCCAGCATTACTGCCTGAAAATAACTCACTCTGTGTGAGTCCTGTGAGCGGGAAAACGTCTTCAACATACTGCTTCAGGTTCGCAGCAACCGGGTTTTCCAGCTCATAAAGCGCGGTGAGGATCTTTCCTTGGCTATCGAGGAGGTTCTCATCCAGGAACCCATCATCCTGCACCTTCCCCTTGAGCCACATCAGCAACTGATTCGATAACTCGATTTGCTCCTGAAGTCGGTTATCGCCCGAAGGCACCGACCCAATAGCGAACTCCAGAATGTTAGTAAGGAATCGTGACAACCATACAGATGCTTCCACACTGCTAAGCTGGCGCTCACCTACGTAAAATTGTTTCCTGTCCAATCTGTTTTCTACGAGCCGGGTAATAAGCTGCTCGTAGATTCCGGTCTGCTGCATCGTGTACGTCCCACATTGATGACTTCCAGAAGAACGGCGCGGTGGCCACCGGCATTCCTTATATCTCGCAATCTAACTAAATCCGGTGGAATGACGTTAACCCCTAAAATGTCGGATTTCCACGAAATCCGCGATCCTCCCGACAGGCTTTTTTTGGCAATCGAGCGATTGCTATCGATTACAGTGTAGCCTCACATGACACCAGTTAGATCCAGCGCTTCCACATCGTGGACGCACCGGACAGCCACAACCGAATATCCAGCTTGCCGGTCAGCCGGCCGTAACTTGCAAAGCACTGCTTGGCGTCGCTAGTTATGCCTGTGCAACTGCATGAACCTTCAAGCTCTGGAGGTCAATAGGTGGTACACCAAGGTCGCTCCAGTTCCCTGGATGGCAGGTAAACAGCAGTATCTGATGCCGGCTTGCCGCATCGAACAGAATGCGTTTCATATCTTCCAGGCGATCGCTATCACTGTGCACCAGGGTGTCGTCCAGGATGACCAGCGTTGGCCTTCCGGCTTCCCGCAGCAGGTCGGCATAGGCCAGGCGGCTGATGAGGCCCATCTGTTCGCGGGCACCAAAGCTCAGTTCGGTGATCTGCCCCAGTTCGCTGCCTCGGCTGAAGGTGCCCGGGCGTAGCTGTTCGTCCACTTCCAGCGACGCTTCCGGAAACAGTACTGAAAGGTAGTGGTTCAGGTGTTTCTGCAGGGGGGCCTGCAGTCGACGCGTCAGGGCCTGGCGTTTTTCGGTGAGCAGGTTCAGCAGCAGATCCAGGGCCTGGGCGCGGCGGTGCAATTCCTGATAGCGGCGATTGCACTGGTCGTACTCCGCCTCTTTCTCATTGAGCTGTTCTTCCAGCCCTTCGGCACCCCAGGCTTCAAGCCTGACTTTGATATCCCTGAGCTCACGCCCGCGGTTTTCCTGGGTCTGGCGTAGTTGATTGACCGCATTCTGGTAGCGTTCGATGTCTTGCTTGAGAAAGTCCGGTCGGGCTTCGCGGATTTCCCGTTCGCGGCGTTCGAGGCTGGCTTGCAGCTCGGCCTGTTGTTTTTCGAGGTTCGCCAGGTCGGTGGTGATTTGCTGAAGCTGCTGTTGCCGTTCCGGGCTCTTTTCTTCATCCGCCAGCCGCTGCCAT
>NZ_DDOI01000047.1:71046-76847 GCF_002341575.1 Marinobacter sp. UBA2498
CATTCGGTTTTAGCGTTGTCCCGCGCCTGCTTCAGTGCCGACCGCTTTGCCTGGTGCTCACGCTCATCGGATTCGGCCTTGTCCAGCGCGGTGCCGGCCTGAACGAAAGCGGCTTCTGCCTCCTCCAGGGCGGGTACGTTCTCTTTCTGGTCCGGTTCTGGCGTGGCCTGCAACTGGCTTTTGGCTTTCGCCAGTTCGCTTTCCGCCTCGCTCTGTTCGGAGACAAGTTGCTCAATGCCGGCCGGTGCCACGGATTTCAGCAAATCTTCGGCGTGCTTCTGGGCTCTTCCGGCACTTTCGAAGGCTGAAAGCCGCTCTTCGGCCTGTTCCACGGATGTCACGCCGAGGGTCTTCAGCTGTTCGGCGAAGCTGTCCTCAAGGGTTTTAAGCTTCCGGCGGGTGCTGGCAAGCTCTTCGCCGCCGGGGGTTATGCCCAGGGTACCCACGCCCGGGATAACCAGGGTGGATTCTTCCAGAAGCTGCTGCTCGCCCTGCCCGGTGAGTTGCTCGTTGTTCAGTGTTAATGATGCATTGGGCTCCAACTGCCAGCTCAATCGGGTGGCGATGGTTCGTGAACGGATGGTTTCTTCGTTCAGCTGGTTCGCGGTGGCTTTCAGGTTTTTGACCGCGGCGGAATCAATGCGGTTGTCTCTGGCCTGCTGCCTGGCCTGCTCCAGCTGCTGGTGGTATTCCTTTGCTTTGGCGAGGTTCTGGGTCAGCACTTGTTTTTGCTGTTCAAGCCGGCGGACATCCTGCTCCAGCCTTTGTCGCGTTTGCAGCAAGCCCGCCAGTTTGCGTTGCTTTTCCGCTTGCTCATAGGCGGTTCTGGCTTCGCTCAAACGACCTGCAATCATCGGCGTTTGGGCTTCTGCGGTGGCGAGGTCTCGCTCCGCTCGGTCCAGTTCGGCCTTTCGGCCTTCAAGCTGGCGACTGAGCCCTTCAAGGTGTTCCTTGTTCTGCTGCAACAGGCGGTGGTTTTGCTGCAGCTGGCTGAGCGTAGCTTTCTCCTGGTTCTGTTGTTGCTCCAGGCGCTCAACCTGCTGATAACGCACCCGGGCCTCCTCCAGCTGGCGCTGGGCGTCTTCCCAGGGGCGCTCGGCCTCGGCCTGATCATAATCCTGGGCCAGTTTGCCAAGCCGGTCGACCTGCTCCTGGTATTTATGCACCCGCTCCTTCAGCTCTTCAATTTCAAGTTCAGATTGAGCGCGGTCTTTTTCCAGTTTCAGGTAATCGCCCCGGGGCTTGCCGGTACCGGTCAGCAGGGTGTCCCGCTGGCTGCGAACCGTCTCGATCAGGTCGTCGCCCCCGGAGCTGGCCACTTCTCCGACCATGGAATTAAGGGCGGACTTCAGATGGTCCCCGGCATGCTCGATAGCCTGCTCAATGTCCTGCCCGGTGCCCTGCTCCACCCACAGCAGTCCCGGTATGCCCCAGTGTTCGGCTTTGCTGGCACCGCGCTTCGGGTACTGGTAGCCCAGCAACTCGGCCAGTTTTTCTTCCGCGTCGTCTTCGCTGTAGGTGTCGGTGCCGACTTTCAGGTCACAGCGTTTGCGCTGCAGGAAGCTCTTGGTGAGATGCCAGGAGCGGCCCTCGTGCTCGAAATCCAGTTCAACGGTGGGCGCCGCCGCGGAATCGCCCCAGGGGCGAAGGTCGTCAACGGCGGTTGAGCGATAGCGCTCGAAAAACGCGGCACGGATGGCCCGCACCAGGGTGCTTTTGCCCGACTCGTTGGGGCCGTGAATCAGGTTGAGGCCGGGCTGCAGGTTGTCCAGAACAAAAGGTTTGCGGAACTGGCGTAGCTGCTCAATGCGCATGCGCTGCAGTTTCATTGGCTGGCCTCCTGTTCCCGCTCTCTGAGCAAGCCAGCCAGAATCGCCAGAGCATCTCGCGCGGCGTCATCCTGCACGCCATCTTGTTGACGCTCGCGCAGGCTCTCGACGACTTCGCCCACGTATCCGTCCGCCTTCAGGGCTGCGATGTCTTCATCGGTCGGCGCGAGCTGAAGCCCGCTGCGTTCGCATCGCAGGCTTCTGAATTTGGCTTCAGCCACAGAAAGGGCCTTCAGTAGTGTTTCCTCCCCGACAAGGGTTATCGACCCCTCAAGCCGCAGATCAACAACGGCGGATTCGGGCAAGGCGTTCAACCGCTCCAGCAGTTGGTCCAGATCAGACTGCACCGCCAGGGTTTCCCGCCACTGGTGCCATTGATACCGACCGGTAGGTAGTTGAGTTACCGTCGGCGTTGCCCCTGCCTCGGGCACGTCAACAATCAGGGCATTGCCGGCTTCGTTATTCCGAAAGCGTTCCGGCTCCGGGGTGCCGCTGTACCAGGTGCGTTCATCAATCTGTTTGGTGCCGTGCCAGTCGCCCAGGGCGAGGTAATCAAGCCGGCTGGCTTCGGCACGGTTCGGCGCGATGGGGTTGGTGGAATCAATCTCGTCCGGCAGCAGGCCCTGCACGCTCCCGTGGGCCAGGCCGACCCGGAGGAAGCCTTCCGGTGACTCGTAACCGGTGAACCGCTCGGTCAGATCACCGTAGGTATGCCGCTGGGTCAGCGGTGCGGATAGGATGCTGAGGCGCTGCTGCTCCAGATTGATAACGCCGGGCTGCAGCGCCAGTTGTACGTTCTCAGGTACTGCACCCAGGCGCTGGGCTCGCGTCCACACGCTCTCTGCCAGGGCGGCGTCGTGGTTGCCGGGCAGCATGACCCAGGGGCCGGCGAACGCCTTTGTGGCATTGAACACCCGCCGGATCGTGCGATCGGACACCGTCTGGGCATCAAACACATCACCGGCGACCAGAACGGCATCGCACTGATGCTCATTGGCAAGCTGTGCGAGCGTTTCTATGGCCTTAAATCGGGCCTCGACCAGGGCTGCACCGTCTTCGGTTTCAAAACGGGTAAACGCCCGGCCCATCTGCCAGTCTGCCGTGTGCAAAAACTTGGGCATTTTATCTACCTGAGAATTCGGGGAATTTTGGCGCCATTCTAGACCAACCAACGATACTTTACAGACACGAGGCGACAATGCGCGTCGTTCTGAACAAGCTTGGCTATCCCAGCACTAGCCCGGCACTAGGCCGGGGTCAGCCGGCAGGCGGCGTACTTGAATTCCGGAATCTTCCCGAACGGGTCCAGAGCCGGGTTGGTGAGCAGGTTGGCCGCCGCTTCCACGAACGCGAAAGGCACAAACACCATGCCTTCGGGCATGGTCTGATCGGCTCGCGCCGTAAGAGTGATGCTGCCCCGCCGGGTGGCGACGTGGATGTTCTCTCCAGAGGCCACGCCCAGGCGCTCCAGTTCTGAGGGCGCGAGGAATGCCGCCGCCTCGGGTTCCCGCTCGTCCAGTACCCGGCTTCTGCGGGTCATGGCGCCCGTGTGCCAGTGCTCCAGCAAACGCCCGGTGGTCAGCACCGTGGGATAGGCCTCATCCACCGGCTCGTCGGGTGGCAGGGGGCTGGCCGGAGAGAATTTGGCTTTCCCCCCGGACCTGGGAAACGCATCGGCGAAGACCACATCATCGCCCGGCGCGTCGTCGGCCTGGCACGGGTAGGTCACAGACCCTTCGCGCTCCAACCGGGACCAGGAGATATGATCCAGTGAGTGCATGCCCTGCTTCATCTCGGCAAACACCTGCTCGGGGCCGCTGTAGTCCCACGCCAAGCCAAAACGCCGGGCGATTTCCTGGATAATCCACCAGTCCGCCTTTGCTTCACCCGGGGGCCCCAGCGCAGCCCGGCCCATCTGCACCTGCCGGTTGGTGTTGGTGACGGTGCCGGATTTTTCCAACCAGGCAGCCGCCGGCAGGATGACGTCGGCAAACTGGGCGGTCTCGGTCACGAACAGGTCCTGAACCACCAGGTGCTCCAGGGCGCCAAGCGCGGCCCGTGCGTGGGTGAGATCCGGATCGGACATCGCAGGGTTTTCACCGAGGATGTACATGCCCTTGATGGTGCCCGCCCTGATGGCGTCCATGATCTCCACCACGGTCAGCCCCGGATCCGGGTCCAGTTCGGTGCTCCAGAGTTCTTCGAAGGCGGCCCGCAGCTGGGCATCCCCCACCGGTTGGTAGTCAGGCAATACNNCGAAGGCGGCCCGCAATTGGGCATCCCCGACGGGCTGGTAGTCTGGCAATACCATGGGGATCAAGCCGGCATCGGAGGCGCCCTGCACGTTGTTCTGCCCCCGCAGCGGGTGAAGGCCGGTGCCGGGCCGGCCGGTATGGCCGCACGTCAGGGCCAGGGAAATCAGGCAGCGGGCGTTGTCGGTACCGTGCACATGCTGGGAAATGCCCATGCCCCAGAAGATCATCGCGTTCTCGGCCTGCGCGTAGGCACGGGCCACTTCCCGGATCGTGTCGGGGTCGACGCCGCATACGGGGCTCATCACTTCCGGTGTCATGCCCTCGATGCTTGCCGCCAGCGCCTCGAAGCCTTCGGTATGGGTATCGATGTAGTTCTTGTCGAACAGCCCCTCGCTGATGATCACATTGAGCATGGCGTTGAACAGCGACACGTCGCCACCGGGCGAGAAACGCACGCTGCGCCAGGCATAGGCGTCCAGCGACTGGCCCCGGGGATCAATGATGATCAATTTGGTGCCGTTGCGTGCTGCCTGCTTGAAGTAGGTAGCGGCGACCGGGTGATTCACCGCCGGGTTGCAGCCGGTCAGAATCACCACGTCTGCCTGGAGCGCCTGCATGAAGGAGGCGGTTACGGCCCCGGACCCCAGGCACTCCATCAGCGCCGCGACGGAGCTGGCGTGGCAAAGCCGGGTGCAATGGTCCACATGGTTGGAGCCGAAACCGGTGCGCACCAGCTTCTGGAACAGCCAGGCTTCTTCGTTGGAGCACTTGGCGCTGCCGAAGCCGGCGAGCGCTTCCGGTCCGTGCTGTGTTTTAAGTTGGGTCAGTCCGTTTGCCGCAAGATCCAGCGCCTCTTCCCAGCTGGCTTCTCGAAAATGCGTTAACGGGTTGGCCGGATCAAAATTGGGATCGAGCCCTTTGGGGACGCCCTCCCGGCGAATCAGTGGCCGGGTGAGTCGCGCCGGGTGAGACGGATAATCAAACCCGAAGCGGCCTTTCACGCAGAGCCTGCCCTGGTTGGAGGGGCCGTCTTTACCCTCCACAAAGAGAATGCGCCCTCGCTGCTCGCCCACTCCTGATCGGGCGTTGGCAGGCTCGTCTTTCACGTGATAGGTCAGTTGGCAGCCCACGCCACAATAGGGGCAAACGGAGTCCACCGTGCGGTCGGCCGTGGCAGAGTCTCCGCGGCCGTGGGCATCCATCAGGGTGGCGGGCATGAGCGCGCCCGTTGGGCAAGCCTGCACGCATTCGCCGCAGGCAACACAGGTGCTGTCGCCCATGGGGTCGTCGAAGTCAAAGATGACTTTCGACTCGGCGCCGCGATGTGCCAGCCCGATCACGTCGTTGCCCTGCACTTCCCGGCAAGCCCGCTCGCACAAGCCGCAGGTGATGCAGGCGTCCAGATTCACGTTCATGGCAGAGTGCGTGGCGTCATGGCCCCGGGCGTGGGCCAGCGAATCCGATCGGGGCTCTACATGGTGAACCGTTGGCTCGTTGCGCTCTGAACGGGCCGGGAGGCGCTGGCGCACATCCCCGACATCAATCGCCAGTTGATCCGCCGTTTCCCATAAGTGGCTTGAACGATCGGGGCTGCTATCTTGCGCAGGTTGATCGGCCAGTAACAATTCCAGCACCGCTCTTCTGGCTTCCTGGGCACGGGCGGAGCCAGCGCTTCGCACCACCATGCCGGGCACTGCCTCGCGAATACAGCTTGCGG
>NZ_DDOI01000157.1:0-7962 GCF_002341575.1 Marinobacter sp. UBA2498
GGGGTGGGGACCGCCGGCCGCTGGCCTACAATCCGAAGATGCGAATCGTAACCCGCGCCGCGGTGCCCGGCGTCCTGCTGGCGGCCCTGTTTTTTGCCAACAAAGTTGGCCATTACATGCTGGTGACCTCTGAGCTGGATGAAGCAAGCGATACCCGCACCTACACAGTGGTGGGCCAGGTGTTTTTCAGTTCCTCGGAAAAATTCACGGAATCCTTTGATTTCAAGGAAGCAGTCGATAATGTGGTCATTGATCTGAGCCGGGCCCATTTCTGGGATATCACCGCAGTCGGTGCCCTGGACAAGGCGGTCATCAAGTTCCGCCGGGAAGGCGCGGAAGTTGAGGTTATCGGGCTGAATGAAGCCAGTGCCACGATTGTTGACCGCTTTGGCGTGCACGACAAGCCGGACGCCGTTGACCAGCTGATGGGGCACTGACATGACACAGACCAAGGAATCCAACAGCGATCGCAGTCAGAATAACAATCACAAGGATCATGAAGGCGAGGTTGAGATGTTACGAGTAGTTGCCTGTATTGATGGCTCCCAGGCGGCGCCGGCGGTTTGCGATTACGCAGCCTGGGCCAGCAAGCACATGGAAACGCCCATGATGCTGCTGCACGTGCTGGACGAGGAACGTTATCCGGCGGAGCCGGATCTGGCTGGCAACATTGGTCTGGGCAGCCGTGAACAGCTGCTCGAAGACCTGGCAGAGCTGGACCGCAAGCGCGCCAAGCTGGCCCTGGAACACGGCCACCACATGCTGGACGAAGCGGCAAAGCGGGTCAGCGAATCCGGTATCAATGACGTGGTGCAGCGTCAGCGCCATGGTGACCTGACCGAGTCTCTGCTGGCGCTGGAGAATCAGACCCGCCTGCTGGTCATGGGGCTGCACGGTGAAAGCAGTTCCGAGCGTGACACCCACATCGGCAGTCAGTTGGAGACGGTGATTCGCAGCATGCACCGCCCGATTCTCCTGGTGCCGGACGACTATACCCAGCCCCGCAGCGCCATGCTGGCCTTCGATGGCAGCGCTACGGCGTTCAAGGGCGTGGAATTGCTGGCTGGCAGCCCGGTTCTGAAAGGCATGCCGTTGCATCTGGTGATGGTTGGACCGGACACCAACGACCGCTGGGAGCAGCTCAGGAAAGCCGAGAAAATGCTGGCAGGTCTGGAATCCGAGATCACTCTGGCGATCCGGGCCGGGGATGTGGAACCCGCGTTGCACGCCTACCAGGAAGAACACGACATCGACATCCTGGTGATGGGCGCCTATGGGCACTCCCGCATCCGTCAGTTCCTGGTGGGCAGTACAACCACCACGATGCTGAAAACCGCCAAAAAGCCCCTGGTGGTGCTTCGCTAGGTTACTTCCTGGGCCAATTCGGCCAGATAGGCCATCGCCGCGCGGTGGCCTTGCTGATACCCCAGATCCAGCTTGTTCAGATCCGTGGTCAACCGGCTTACCGGAAAATCCTCCGGTGGCGCGATAATCCGGAGCCGGCAGTCCTCCGGCGGATTTCGAATGAATTCCAGTGTCTCGTTGTATCTTTCGCCCCGCCGGATTATGGCCTCGGCGAGCCCCGGTTGCTCCCGGAACATCCGCTTGGTGAGCGCCGGAAACGCCAACGGCTTCTTCTCATAGCCCAGCGGTCGGGAAAGCACCACCGTGATATCCCGGGCTCCCCGGCGATAGGCCTCCGCAACCGGAATGGAATCGGCAATTCCGCCATCACTCATGGGCTCGTCCTCCACTCTTGGATAATCACGGTAGGCCAGGGGAATGGAGCAGGAGGCGGTGAGCACGTTGTGGATGTTCTGGTCGTCGACCGGAAAATACCGGGCCTCACCGGTCACCACCGACGTGGTTGCCACCCAGAGTTTGGTGGTGCCAGACAGGTAGCGTTCCAGATCGAGTGGTACTTCCTGGTAAGACTGATGCCAGAGCCAGTGAACATCGCACAAATGCCCGCCCTGGAAGAAACGCCCTCAGTTGATGAATTCCGGCCGACAGGCGTGGTCGGTGATTACTCGATGATTTCGGCCGTGATGGCCGCAGAGGTAGCCGATGAGATTGGTTGAGCCCGCGGAGACGCCCCAGGCTTCCGTGAAAGGCTGATGCCGCTTTTCGAGAAAGGCATCGAGTACGCCGGCGGCGAAGATGCCGCGCATGGCGCCACCTTCGACAACGAGGGCATTGCTGGTTGTGGTGTCACTGTGGGTCTGGAGCATCCGTTCCCCCTATCTTGTGTGTTCTCCGGTCATGCCAATACATGAACTCAGCTTACCAGTTCGACGGTCGCTTTGGGCAGTCGGATGTGCCCTCAGGCGCTGTTGCCGGCCGCCACACCCGAAGCCCAGGCCCACTGGAAATTATGGCCGCCGAGGTGGCCGGTCACGTCCACCACCTCACCGATGAAATACAGGTTTGGCTTCTCCAGCACCGCCATGGTTTTGGAGGAGAGCTGGCGTGTATCCACACCCCCCAGGGTAACCTCTGCCGTGCGGTAGCCCTCGGTTCCCGCCGGCTTGATCGACCAATGGCCGAGGACATCGGCAACCTGCTCAATATCGCTGTTCTTGTAGCCCTGCAAGGGACCGGTCCAGCCCTGCAGTTCGTTGAAGGCCTGGGCAAACCGTTTTGGCAGGTGCTGGGTCAGGTAGTTTGCAATGGTTGACTGCGGGCGGGTTTTCCGGAGGTTCAGCAGGTCATCCTTGATGCGGCAGGCCGGCAGCAGATCGATGGCCAGGCTGTCGCCCGGCTCCCAGAAACTGGAAATCTGGAGCATCGCCGGGCCACTGAGCCCGCGATGGGTGACCAGCATCGGTTCCCGGAAGTGCTGGTCATGGCACTGCACGTCAACGGGACAACTGACACCGGACAAAGGCGCGAGCTGGTCTTTCAATTCCGGCTGCAGGGTAAAGGGTACCAGGCCCGCGCGGGTGGGAAGTATGTCCAGCCCGAACTGCTCGGCTACCCGGTAACCGAATGCGGTGGCGCCCATGGTGGGAATCGACAGGCCACCGGTGGCGATCACCAGGGATTCACAGGTGAGATCGCCGGAGCCGACGCTCAGGCGGTAGCCGCTGTCGATTTCGGTAATGCGGTCGACCGTTGTTTTCATTCTCACTTCTGCTCCTGCCCACTCGCATTCGGTCAGCAGCATGTTGAGGATATCCTTGGCGCTGTCCTTGCAGAACAACTGGCCAGGGGCTTTTTCCTCATGCTCAATGCCGTGCCGGTCTACCAGTTCCAGAAAATCCTGGGGCGTGTAGCGCTTGAGTGCGGAAATGCAGTAGTGCGGGTTGTCCGACAGGAAGTTGGCGGGCGTGCTGTTCAGGTTGGTGAAGTTGCAGCGGCCGCCGCCGGACATGAGGATTTTCTTGCCTGGCTTGTTGGCGTGGTCCAGCACCAGCACCCTGCGGCCGCGATAGCCGGCGGTTGCCGCACACATCAGGCCCGCCGCGCCGGCGCCGAGGATGATTACGTCGTACTGTGATGCTGAAACTGCCGTCATACTGCCCGCCGTTGGAAAGAAAACGGCGGGCAGTATACCAGTCTCAGGGCAGGTAGACGGAGCCTTCCATGAAGAATGCAGCCTGGCCGGCGATGTCGACCCGATCCCCCTTCAACTCGCAGTGCAGCACGCCGCCCCGGGCTGAAACCTGCCGGGCGTCGAGCCGTGTCTTGCCCAGTTTTTCTGACCAGTAGGGCACGAGCACGCTGTGAATGGAGCCGGTAACCGGGTCTTCATCAATACCGGCGCCCGGAGCGAAATAGCGGCTGACGAAATCGCAGTTGTTGCCAGGTGCGGTGATGATCAGCCCCTGATTGCCGATTTGCTTGAGTTTGCGCAGATCCGGTTGAGCAGATCGCACGGCGTCCTCATCCCTCAGAACCACCATGTAATTGGTGTCGTTTGGAACAAAAAACGAAGCATCAGGCGCGTTATCCAGGGCTTCCCGAATCAGTGCCGGCGTGCTCTGTTCCTCGAAAGCCAGATTCGGGAAATCCAATACCAGCCAGCCATCATCGGCCTGCCGGACGGAGAGTGGGCCGCTTTTGGAGCGAATGCGAATCTGATCTTTGTCCCAGCCAAGTTTGTTGAAGATGACCCAGGCGCTGGCCAAAGTGGCGTGGCCACACAAGGGTACTTCGATGCCCGGAGTGAACCAGCGAATGTGGAAATCGGCTTCGTCCCCCTCAGGCAGCTGCACGAAGAAGGCGGTTTCGGAGAGGTTGTTCTCAATGGCAAGCGAGAGCATGGTTTCGTCCGGAAGCCAGCTTTCCAGCGGCATGACCGCGGCCGGGTTGCCACCGAAAATCTTGCTGGTAAAAGCATCAACCTGGTAAATGGGGTAGGTCATGGCTGTTCTCCTGATGGGCGGTTTCGACTGATGATAACGCGCCTGGGGGTGCCGTACCGAGTCGTTCTTGCCGTTCAGTTCTTTTCCCTGCGCAGGTCCAGCGGGTCGAGCAGCCCGGTGGCAATGGCGGTGCCGGTCACATCCGGCAGGCGATCGGCGCCCAGGCGTTTCATGACTCGTGCCCGGTAGAGATCAATCGTCTTGACACTGACATCCAGCTGTTCTGCGATTTCCCGGCTCGTGTAGCCCTGGGCCAGTGGCAGGAACACGTCCCGTTCACGGCGGGTGAGGGTGGCCAGCAGGGCTTCGGTTGCCTCATCACCCTGCAACTCTGGAGCGGACTGCTGATGTTCCTGCAGCGCCTGTTGGACGCTGTCCAGGAGCAGTTGTTCATTGAACGGCTTCTCGATGAAATCGAAGGCCCCGGACTTGAACGCCCTCACCACAATGGGAACGTCGGCGTGCCCGGAGACAAAGATGATCGGCAGGTCCAGCCCCCGCTTCTGAAGCTCCTCCTGAACGTTCAGGCCGCCCAGCCCGGGCATCCGCACATCCAGAACCACGCAGCCCGCTTTCTTGTTGCCAACCGCATCCAGGAATTTCCGGCCGTCGCTGTAGGCTTCCACGTTCAAGCCGACCGATTCCAGCAACCACTGGGTGGATTCCAGCATGCCGGCGTCGTCGTCAACCACATAGACGGTGGTGGCTTCCGGTGTCGCTTGATCACTCATCTGGCTGCATCTCCGTGTTCGAGGTTCTGTTCTTGTGGCCCGGGCTGGCCGGGAAACGGCAGATCAGGGAGAGTCCGCCCGTTGCTGCCGGCCTGGCGTCCAGGAAGCCTCCAAAGCCTTCGATAATCGAACGGCTCATCGAGAGCCCGAGGCCAAGCCCCTGGGGCTTGCTGGTGTAGAACGGCTGGAACATCTGGCGGATACCCTGCTCATCCAGGCCCGGGCCTTCATCAGTGACTTCAATCAGGGTTTCGTTCTGGTCGTTGATGCAGGTGGTTATGACGATCTGCGCGGGTGCATTCCGGGTTTCTTCCTCGCGGGCTTCAACAGTGGCTTCGATACCGTTGCGGATCAGATTGATCAGCACCTGTTCCAGCAGCACCGGGTCGGCGGTGATGACGGGCGCACAACAGGCCAGATTCTCTCGGATCTGCACCTTGTTTTTCTCGGCCTCCCATTGGCAAAGACGGGCGACATTGCTGACGACTTCGTTCAGTGCGATTGGTGCGGTCCGCTTCTGGCCCTTGCGCAGGAAAGCTCGCAAACGTTTGATGACCTCCGAGGCCCGGTTGGCGTGGTGAACAATCTTCTGGAGGCCGTCGTCCACTCGATCGAGGCATTCGGGATTGGTTCGGGCGCCTTTGAGATAGCGCTGGCTGGCGCTGGCAAAGTTCACGATGGTGGCCAATGGCTGGTTCATCTCGTGGGCAATGCTTGAGGCAAGCTCCCCCAGAGTGGCGAGCCTGGCGGTGTGGGCGAGTTCGTCGGCCAGCCTGCGGTTGTTCTCCTCGGACTCTACCCGGGCGGTGATATCCCGGGATACGCTGATGACCTCAATCACAGCGCCAGTGTAGGTTTCCCGAATGGCCCTGCTGGCAATCTCGAACCAGCGGCGGGAACCGTCCCGGTGAATAATCTCCAGAGTCATGGTGGCGTAGCCGTCGTCCCGTAGCTGGTTGCGGGTTTCAGCCAGCTTCTGAACCACCTGATCGCCCCGGAAAATTTCTTCCAGGGGCTTACCCCTCAGTTCTTCCGGCCAGTAGCCCAGCAGCCGCCAGGATGCGGGCGTGGCATCGATAAACCGTCCGTCCGGGGCATGGCGGGAAATGAGGTCGGTGGTGTTCTCGGTAATCAGCCGGTAAAGACGGTTGGAGCGGGTCGCTTCTTCCCGGTTGATGATTTCGTCTGTAGCGTCTCTGGCCCGCGCCAGAACCGTCGAGCTCCCGATATCGGGGACGAACGTCCACACCAGGAAACGCTCGGTGGTGTCTGCCGGAATTCTGGCTTCCACATTCTCGATCGATCGTTCCTGCTCCAGGGACGACTTCACAAGCGCCTGAACGTTGACCGGCAGCAGATGGAACAGCGAGGTCAGGTTGGCGTTCTGGCAAAGATGATGGCTGGCCAGGTTGCCCTCCAGAACGCTGCCTGTCGCATCCAGGATCAAACCGGGTTGCGGGTCGGCGTCATGCAAACTAAATACACTTGGAGTGGAAAAATCGTTCATGGCTTATCGTTATAGTAAATTAACTATAATACGTTGGTATAGTTTCTAGTGTTTTTGCTATCCAATACTATTCTGACCAGCCCGAAGTATAGCTAGTTTAGCGATATTCCTGAATACGCCATAAGAACAACAGTACTCAAGAGGACCACGCAATGACCTCGATATTTGATCAAGGCCTGGCGCCCGTCGACGCCAACTACGCCGTCCAATCTCCCGTTGATTTCATCGAACGTACCGCCACGGTTTACCCGGAGTATCCCGCCGTCATTCACGGGGCCATCCGTTACAACTGGGCGCAGACCTACGAACGTTGCCGCCGTCTGGCATCAGCCCTCAAAGGGCGCGGCATCGGACGCGGTGATACCGTTGCCGTCATGCTTCCGAATATTCCCGCGATGGTGGAAGCCCATTTCGGGGTGCCCATGATTGGCGCGGTGCTGAACACCCTGAACGTTCGCCTGGACGCTGAGGCCATCGCCTTCATGCTGGATCACGGTGAGGCCAAGGTTGTGATTGCCGACCGGGAGTTCGGTGAGGTGATCAGGGACGCCGTCAGCCGGCTGGACACCAAGCCGCTGGTGATCGATGTGGACGATCCCGAGTATGGCGAGGGTGTTCAGGTCAGCGATCTGGACTACGAGGCGTTCCTTCAGGAAGGGGATCCGGTATTCCAGTGGAGCTTCCCGGAGAACGAGTGGGATGCGATCTCTCTGAACTACACCTCCGGCACTACCGGCAATCCAAAAGGTGTGGTCTATCATCACCGTGGCGCCTACATCAATGCCATCGGCAACCAGACAGTCTGGTCCATGGACATGCACCCGGTGTACCTGTGGACCTTGCCGATGTTCCATTGCAACGGTTGGTGTTTCCCCTGGACCATCACCGCCATGGCCGGCACTCACGTCTGCCTGCGCCGGGTTGATCCCGAGAAGATTCTGCAGCTGATCCGGGATCATCAGGTTACCCACATGTGTGGCGCCCCGATTGTGCTTAACGCATTGCTGAACGTGCCGGAATCCGCCAAGGCCGGCATTGATCACGACGTGAAGTCCATGACAGCAGGCGCGGCACCCCCCGCCCAGGTCATTGGTGCCATCGAGGAAATGGGCATCCAGGTGACTCACGTTTACGGTCTGACCGAAGTCTATGGCCCGGTAACCGTTTGTGCCTGGAAATCCGAGTGGGATGCGCTGCCACTGCATGATCGTGCCCGGAAAAAGGCCCGTCAGGGCGTTCGTTATCACACTCTGGCAGGCACGATGGTCGGCGACCCGAACACCATGGAGCCAGTGCCCAAAGACGGCAAAACCATCGGTGAGATTTTCCTGCGCGGCAATACGGTGATGAAGGGCTA
>NZ_DDOI01000157.1:8045-8603 GCF_002341575.1 Marinobacter sp. UBA2498
CTGAAGAACCCCAAAGCCACCGAAGAGGCCTTCCGGGGTGGCTGGTTCCACACCGGGGACCTGGCTGTATGGCACGAAGACGGCTACATGGAGATCAAGGACCGGCTGAAGGACATTATCATCTCCGGTGGTGAGAACATTTCCACCATTGAGGTTGAGGATACCCTTTACCGCCACCCGGCTGTGCTTGAGGCAGCTGTGGTTGCCCGGCCGGACGAGAAGTGGGGCGAAACCCCCTGTGCCTTCGTGACTCTCAAGCCGGAAGCCGGACAGGTCAGCGAGGAAGAGATCATCAACTTCTGCCGCGAGCACCTGGCCCGGTTCAAGGTGCCCAAGACCATCGTCTTCTCGGAGCTGCCCAAGACTTCCACGGGCAAGATCCAGAAGTTCGTGCTGAGGGACCAGGCCAAAGAACTGGATTGATCCCCCGATCGGCTGCGCCGCTCCGGCGCAGCCGAATTTAACCAGAAAAACAACGCTGTCAGGCACACGCGCCGCGTGAGCCCGGAGACCTTTTTATGCAAATGTTTCACCGAAAGAACGGGGAAGAGCAGCCGT
>NZ_DDOI01000157.1:8814-21412 GCF_002341575.1 Marinobacter sp. UBA2498
GTGGTCAGCCTGGCCATGATTCCCCTTCTTGAGAAATACCTGGGTGTGCCCTACGACGTGGCTCTGGCCTACGTGGTAATTTGTGGTATCGGTTTCATGCTGCCGGCACTGCTGGGTGTGCCCCTGGTGCCTGGCTGGATTACGCCGGGTATTCCGGTTGTCCTGCTGTTCCTGAGTGACTATGAGCCTGGCCCAGAAGCCATCCAGGCCCTGTTCGCCCTGCAGTTCCTGGTGTTCATTATCTTCCTGGTTCTGGGCATTACCCGTCTGGGCAGCAAGCTGGTGGAGCTGATTCCCCGCTCCATGAAAGGCGGGATTATCATCGGCGCTGGTATCGCGGCCCTGATGGGTGAGATCGAAGCGGGCGGCCGCCTGGCCAATACACCGATCTCCCTGATCATTGGCGGTCTGGTGTGCCTGTACCTGATGTTTTCAGTATCGTTCAAAGGCTTTGTGGAAAATAACTCCATCGCCCGTAAGATCGCCAACTACGGCATGGTGCCGGGTATGGTGGTTGCGATTCTGGTCGGCTTTGCCACTGGCGAATACGACGTGCCCAATGTCGAGTGGGGCATCACCAAGCCGGCTTTTGATGAGCTGTGGAACTACCTGCCGTTCGCGGTCGGTTTCCCGGATGCCAACGTCTTCCTGTACGCCATTCCCACGGCCGTGATCGCTTACGTTATTGCCTTTGGTGACATCGTGGTGGGTCAGTCCCTGATGAATCGCGTGGATCATCTGCGCAAAGACGAAGACATCGATAACAGCATCGACCGGGTGCACCTGGTAACCGCGATTCGCAACGGTGGCCACGCGTTCTTCGCGCCTTACCCGGGGCTGGCGGGCCCGATCTGGACGGCCGTCACTGCCACCATGGCCGAGCGGTACAAGTACGGCCGCAATGCTATGGACTCCATTTACAGTGGCGGTGGTACCTTCTGGATTACCGGTTTCATTGCCCTGTTCATCCTGCCGCTGGTGAGCTTCTTCCAGCCGGTGTTGCCAATTGCCCTCTCGCTGACCCTGCTTCTGACCGGCTATATCTGCCTGATGGTAGGTCTGGAGCAGCTGGAGAATAACACCGAGCGTGGCATTGCCGGCACCATGGGCGTGGTTCTGGCGGTGTACGGTGCCGGCTGGGGTCTGGCCACCGGTGCCGTCCTCTATTTCCTGATTGAACGTACCAAATTGCTTGGCTTTACCGCCGACCCGGAAGCGCCGGGCGTGAAAGCCGCAGAAGAGCACTAAACCTGCGTCTTCCGGCTCTGCACCGGAAGGCGCTGACCCCCTGTGTGTCCTTGGGAGGCTTCGTGCCTCCCTTTTTTATGCCTGAATGTTTCCCTGAGCATGGGCGTTGACAGAATGTCATTTCGTGACAATTTGTCTAATTTTTCCTCCTGAAGTATTCCTTCCGCGCGGTTTCCGGGTTTAAACTGCCAGAACTGATGAAATTTTGTCCGCTGTTCAATACTGATAACAACACTACAAAAACAGGAGGCAGTCATGACCATCAGCTCCACGCCCGAGGGGGTGTCCGTTGAGCCGAGACATCTGCGGTTCGATGTCAGCGAGGATCTGAAAACGCTCTGGCATGGCAACGATGCTTTCCGGACCGCGTTCTTCAACGCCCTTTCCCTGCAATTTCCCGATGGCGAGCAGCAGTTTATCAATGCCGTAAGGCTCTATCGGGACAAGATCGAGGATCCAAAGCTTAAAGCGGAGATCCGCGGATTTATTGGCCAGGAAGCCCTGCACAGCAGGGAGCACAAGGATTACAACGAGGCCCTGAAGGCCCGGGGCTACGATATTGATGCCCTGGACCAACGGTTCCGCAAGCATATGGAGTGGGTGGGTAAACTGCCACCAAGCCGCCAACTGGCAGGTACCTGTGGCGCCGAGCACTACACCGCCGTCCTGGCCAATGCCATCCTGAGCCACCCGGAGTGGATGGAAGGCGCCACGCCGACCATGGCAAAGCTCTGGAGATGGCATGCGATTGAGGAAACCGAACACAAATCCGTCGCCTTTGATGTTTACCGGGAATGTGTCGGCAATGAACAGCTTCGCCGGATCGTCTTCCTCTTTGTTACCTGGAATTTCTTCAAGTACACCTTTTTGAATACCTGTAGCCTGCTGAAGGCCGATGGCAAACTCTGGAGCCTGCGCACCTGGGTTGGCGGGTTTAATTTTCTCTGGGGCAAGCCCGGAGTGCTCCGCAAGTGTCTGCCGGAATTCCTGGCGTATTTCCGTAAAGGCTTTCACCCCTGGCAGCAGGATAACCGCGAACTGCTCGAGCAGAATCTCCGTGAGCTGGATATGACATCGGCAGCACGATAGGGCCGGGTTGCTGAAATTCTGATCGCGGTGTGTAAAACTGTGCGGCACAAAGAATAACGACAATAAAGGGGGCTTCCGTTCGAGAAGCTACCCGGAGCTGGAGGCCCACCATGCGAGTTGGTTTGATCGTCGATTCTGCGTGCGACTTACCCTATGAGTTCAGCCGCAAGCACGACCTGTTCGTGCTGCCGGTAACCGCTGTAATCGATGGCCAGACCTACATAGACAAGCATGATCCGGTTCGGACCCAGGAGTTCTATCAGAGCGGCCTGTTGCAGAAAGGACATCAGGCGGAAACCCGCGCCTTCACCGCAGAGCAGATACACGATCTGTTCATGGAGAAGATCGTCACCCAGTTCGATATTGCTATCTGCGAGACGGTCACGAAATCCCGAAGCCTGATTTTCCAGAATGCCACCGAGGCTATGAACAGTGTCCTGGCGAATTACGAAGGTGCGCGGGAAGCCGCCGGTCGTGATGGCCGGTTCTTTATGCGTGTGATCGACAGTAAACAGATTTTTGCCGGCCAGGGCCTGCTGGCAGCCCACACGCTCAAGCTGATCGGCCAGAATGTGTCCAAGAATGCCCTGCGCCATGAGGTGGAAACCTTCAGCGACAAGATCTACACCTGCGTCATTCCGAGGGATCTGCACTACATCCGTGAACGGGCACGGCGGCGTGGCGACAAGAGTGTATCGGCGCTGGTTGCCTTCCTGGGCAAAGCACTGAACATTACGCCGGTTATCTTCGGGCAAGGGGCCGAGGGCCAGCCCGCGGCCAAAACCCGGAGTTTCGACGTGGCCGTGGAAAAGGTGATGAACTATGCCGCTGCCCGTGTCGAAGCCGGGCTTCTGACACCCTATGTAAGCCTGTCCTGTGGTCTTACCTGGACGGAGATCGAGGATTTGCCCGGGCTCAACCGACTGCGCGATGCTTGCGAACGCAATGGTGTGGAACTGCTGCTCTCCCAGATGGGGATTACCAGCAGCATCTACGTTGGCCCCGGCAGTCTTTGCCTCGCACTTGCTGCGGAACCCCACACCTTCAACGATTTTCAGTAACTCCTTCTCAGAGTGCGTGACTGAATCATACTGGCCCGGCCGCGCCTCTCCACCTGTAGTTTTGGCAAACCTGCCAGCGTTTCGTTCGTGTTAGCCTCTGGCCTGTGTGTTTCATTTCTTCAACAGGACAACTGACGCCATGACCAAAGGCAAAACGGATCTCGCCAACCAACTGCTTGAGCAGCATGTGAAACATGAGCTGGCTTCGCTAAAGGGCGCAAAGCTGCGCAAGTTCCTGGAGCAGGAGCTCGATGAGCTCTGGCATTATGCCGGCGAGATAACCCTTGGCCGGATAACCTCGGAAGAGCAGGTGATGGGCGTTATCCAGCGTATCGTTATGGACATGGAACTGGATGCAGGCATTCCGGAACTGGCTGCGGAGATGGCCACCGAGGTGCTCAATGCCGATGTGCAGTCAAAGACCACCCTGGGCGAGATCATCACCCGCGAACAGGCCACGGGCTTTCTGGAGGAAGCTCTGGAGCTCCGGCAGCAACGTGAACGGGTGATCAGCGAGATCATGGCGCACCCGGTCTATCAGGAGCTGGTGTCCAATGTGGTGTACCACGGCCTGGTGAACTACCTGTACGAGGATAACCTGATCACCAAGTCTGTGCCGGGCGTTGGTTCGATGATGAAATTTGGCAAGCGGATGGCCAACCGGGCGGTGCCGGGGCTGGATGAAACCTTTGAGCGTCGACTGAAAGCCTGGTTGTCTGACAGCCTGCCCGGTTTGATCAGCCGCAGTGAGCAATTCCTGCACAGTGCCCTGTCTGATGAGGAGCTGCGCGACAGTGTGATGGCCGCCTGGGTGTCTTTGGAGGATCGCACCATTGCCGAGCTTCACGAGGGGCTCGGAGACGTGCAGCTGCAGGAGTTTGTGGTGCTTGGCTATGAGTTCTGGCTGCAGTTTCGCAAGACCGGATACTTTGAGAACTGTGCCCGGGCCGTGGTTTCCCACCTGTTCGACAAATATGGCGAGCGCCCGCTTACAGACCTGCTGGGCGATATGGGGGTAAGCCGTGAGGTTGTTATGGCGGAGATAGATGCTTACGCAATTCCGGTTATAGACGTGTTGCGTGAAGAGGGCTATGTTGAGGCCGTGATTCGTCGGCGGCTTGCGCCATTTTACAAGTCCGCCGCTGCGCGTAAGATTCTCCAGCAGGAGGCCTGAGTCTGAGATTGTCGGAAGGGCCCCGGGGAAGGTTTCGTTCAGGATTTTGAGAGGGCATGACGTTGATATCGGATCTGTTCTGGGCCTATCTGGTTGCCATTACATTGCTCACCATCACGCCCGGTGTGGATACGCTGCTGGTGATGCGTAATACCGGCCGGGGCGGTTTGCGGGATGGGTGCGTGACCAGTGTCGGAATCTGTAGCGGCCTGTTCATTCATGCCACGCTCTCGGCGCTGGGCATCTCCCTCCTGTTGGTGGAAACCGCCTGGGCATTTTCTGCATTGAAGTGGGCCGGCGCTTGCTACCTGGTCTGGCTCGGCATCGGTTCGTTGCGCCAGGCCCTTCGCCGGGGTGACGCGCCTGCGGCAAAGGACGTAACGGTTGCCCGCCGGAAGGTGGGCTTGGCGGTGTCGTTTCGTGAGGGCCTGCTGTCCAACGTTCTTAATCCCAAAACCGCCCTGTTCTACATGGCTTTGCTGCCACAGTTTGTGGATCCGGCAGGCAACGCCTTTCAGCAGTCGCTGATGCTGGCCGGTGTGCATTTTCTGCTGGCAATGCTCTGGCAGTGTGGTCTGGCCTGGGTGGTGGTGACGTTTCGGAGTCTTGGTGTAAACGCGCGTGTGAAGCGAACGCTGAACGGCCTGACGGGAGGGTTTTTCGTGGCCATGGGCGCCAAGCTGGCCAGCACCTGACGCAATCACGGAACTTCAGGCAAAGAAAAAGGGAAGCCTCGGCTTCCCTTTTTTGTTCCAGTTCCGGATGCTTACTTTTCCAGATACTGAAGCTTGTTCGGCTTGCCATCCCATTCTTCAGCGTCTGGCAGTGGATCTTTCTTTTCGGTGATGTTCGGCCATTTGGCGGCCAGATCGGCATTCAGCTCCACAAACTGGACCTGATCGGCCGGCAGCTCGTCTTCCGAGAAAATGGCTTCGGCCGGGCACTCTGGCTCGCACAGGGCGCAGTCGATACATTCGTCCGGGTCGATTACCAGAAAGTTCGGTCCCTCGTAGAAGCAGTCTACCGGACAGACTTCCACGCAGTCTGTGTACTTACACTTGATGCAGTTATCAGTAACGATAAACGCCATAGTCAGATCCCTGGTCCAGTGGTCGGTCAGTCTCATCAGGAGCGCCGTCGGGCGCTGCCGTTATATTTTGGTGCGCGATATTGTAGGGAGCGACCCGCACAGCCGCAAGCGTTCGACTGCTATAACCTTATTACACAGATCAATTCTTCGCTATTTCTTCATCAACGCCTTCAGCTCGTAAAGCTGATTCATGGCATCCCGGGGGGTTAATCCGTCGAGGTCCATGTCTTTAAGTGCCTCTTCCACGGCGCTGGGCTCCAGGCTGGCGAACATGTCGCCCTGGTAAACGGATTCATTTACCTTTGTTGCCGGCTTGGCCAGGGATGCGTTGTTGCCCTGTTCGGCGGCCGAGGCTGCCGGCGCCGCTGGCGAAGCGCTGCCCTCCAGGTGGGAGAGCTGGGTTTTGGCGTTACGGATCACATCCTGGGGCACGCCGGCCAGCTTGGCTACCTGGAGCCCGTAGCTCTGGCTCGCCGGGCCATCATGCACGTTGTGCAGGAACACGATGCTGTCATCGTGTTCGGTGGCCGTCAGATGGACGTTTACGGCATGTTGCAGCTCATCGGCCAGCTGGGTCAGCTCGAAATAGTGGGTGGCAAACAGCGTGTAGCAGCGTATCTCCCGGGCAAGGTGTTCGGCAGTAGCCCAGGCCAGGGACAGGCCATCAAAGGTGCTGGTGCCACGACCAACCTCGTCCATCAACACCAGACTGTGCTCGGTGGCGTTGTGCAGGATGTTGGCGGTTTCGGTCATTTCCACCATGAAGGTGGAGCGGCCGCCGGCGATATCGTCCGAGGAACCCATGCGGGTAAAAATCCGGTCCACGGGGCCGATCACTGCCCGGTTGGCGGGCACGAAACTGCCGGTGTAGGCGAGCAGCGCAATCAGCGCGGCCTGACGCATATAGGTGGATTTACCGCCCATGTTCGGGCCGGTCATCACCAGCATGCGGCGCTGGGTGTCCATTAGCAGATCGTTCGGTACGAAGGGCTCGTCCAGCAACTGTTCAACCACCGGATGGCGCCCTTCCTCAATGTCAAAACCCGGGGATTCGCTGAACTCCGGCGCGGAAAAGCGCAGAGAGGTGGCGCGCTCGGCAAAATTACTCAGCACATCCAGTTCTGCCAGTGCCTGCGCGGCATCCTGAAGTGGCGCAAGTTGCCCGGCGACGGTTTCCAGTACGTCATCGTAAAGGCCTTTCTCACGGGCCAGGGCCCGGCTCTTGGCACTCAGGGCCTTGTCCTCGAACTCCTTGAGTTCCGGCGTGATGAATCGCTCGGCGTTTTTCAGGGTCTGCCGGCGAATATAATCCACCGGCGCCTGATCGGACTGGGCCCGGCTGATTTCGATGTAGTAGCCGTGGACCCGGTTGTAACCTACTTTGAGGGTGCTGATACCGGTGCGATCCCGCTCCCGGGTTTCGACATCCAGCAGATACTGGCCGGCGTTTTCGCTGATGTTGCGCAGCTCGTCCAGCTCCTCGTCGAAGCCTTCCCGGATGACCCCGCCTTCACGGATCACGACCGGGGGATTGTCGATGATGGCGCGCTCCAGCAGATCCGCCAGTTCCGGGTATTCCCCAATGATGGTCGCCAGCCTGACGACGTGGTGGGAATTGACCGGTTTCAGGGTTTCCTGCAGGTCCGGCAGGGCCTGGAAGGCATCCCGAAGCCGCGCCAGGTCTCTTGGGCGGGCCGAACGAAGGGCGACCCGTGCGAGCACGCGCTCAATGTCGCCAACAGCTTTCAGCAGATCGTGCACCGGCTCATAGTGGAACCCGTCCAGCAGTGCCGATACCGCCTGCTGACGCTGGCGGACGATTTCCACATCCCGAAGCGGCCGATTCAGCCAGCGCCGGAGTTCCCGTCCACCCATGGATGTGGCGGTGCGGTCCATGACCCAGGCGAGGGTATACTGGTGGCCGCCCATCAGGTTGGTGTCGATCTCCAGATTGCGGCGGCTGGCGGCGTCCAGAATGACCGCTTCATCGCGCCGTTCACGGGTCAGCTTGCGAATATGGGGCAGGGCGGTGCGCTGGGTTTCCTTGGCGTACTGCAGCAGACAGCCGGCGGCACAGACCGCCAGGTTCAGGTCTTCGCAGCCGAATCCGGTCAGGTCCCGTACCTGCAGCTGCTGGGTGATCACACGGCGTGCGGTATCGGATTCGAACAGCCAGGGACCCTGGCGTCGAATTCCGGTAAAGCCCTCCAGAACGTCCTCGTAAGGAAAATCCTCGCTGATCAGAATTTCCGCCGGGCGTACCCGCTGCAGCTCCCCTTGCAGGGCTTCCAGGTTCTCCAGTTCTGAAACGGCAAAACGGCCGCTGGAGATATCGAGTGAGGCAAAACCGAACTGTTCCCGGTGGTTATAGATGGCGACCAGCAGGTTGTCCCGGCGATCTTCCAGGTAGGCATCGTCGCTCAGGGTGCCCGGTGTGACGATCCTTACCACCTGACGGTCAACCGGTCCCTTGCTGGTAGCCGGGTCACCAATCTGCTCGCAAATGGCGATGGATTGACCTGCCCGAACCAGCCGGGCAATGTAGCCCTCAGAGGAATGATAGGGGATGCCCGCCATGGGGATCGGGTTGCCCCCGGACTGGCCCCGGGCGGTGAGGGTGATGTCCATCAGCTCCGCCGCTTTCTTGGCGTCTTCGTAGAACAGCTCGTAGAAATCCCCCATGCGGTAGAACACCAGTTCATTGGGGTGCTGGCCCTTGATCTTCAGGTACTGCTGCATCATTGGGGTGTGCTTGGATAATTCGCTGGAGGGCGCTTCGTTACTGACTTTCGGCATACTTCCTCATTAGCTTGGGGCAATCGTGGGGCAAAACGCTCCGCTTTTCTGCAACTCTTGCCAGATGAATTCAGCCTCGTTCTCAGACTCCGAATCCATCCACCGGCCGTAGACTTTAACCAACATGGAATAGTCCTTGTGACCCATCTGCTTTGCAATGAACGCAATGTTACCATGTGCAATAAGAGGCCAGCAGGCGTAAGTGTGTCTGGTTTGATAGGCGACACGATGTCGAACCTTTGCCCGGGGCAGCAACTTCCCCCATTTCGTGGCCCATGAGCCGACCTGCAATTGAGGGGTATAGAATTCCCCCGGTGGCAGGCGGCACCAACCTACCCAAATTCTGATGTTCTGTTCTTCGCGACGTTCTATGTCGCTTTCATCTATTACCCTTTGATCATGTTCAAGAGGTACGGCACTGCTGTGAGCGTTGCTGCTTGGTAGGAGTCATCCATCAAGAAGGACGACCAATGAAAAGATACCTGATGTTTTTCGCCGCATTGCTCGTCGCGCTACCAGCACACAACGATCGCAAATCCCTTGGAGACTGCCACGATAAGCTGAAACTCGTGTAGCATACAACGCATCTCAAACCGTAAAGGAAATCCGACGACCAGATGCATGAATTCAGCTACGACAGTGACCTGATCGGCGGCTCTCTCCTCGTGAGGGAGGCCCGCATTATCGCCGATCTGCTCTTCTCGAAGGCAGACGATTCAGAGTGGAAACGAGTGATTCAAACGGATAACCGCCTGCAAAAGCGGAGCCCCGCCACCGCCAAACGCCAAGCCAGTGCTTTGCGCAAGCGGCTGGAACGCTTGGATGAGCCATTCTGGCGGACATTGCGGGATGGCGACGACGAGCTGGCCAGTCAGATTGCTTTCGTGGCTGTGCTGGAGCGGAATCTGCTGTTAGTGGAGTTTGTGGAAACCGTCCTTCGGGATGCCTTTATTTTGAAGACGGAGAAATTGGCGCAGTACCAGTGGATGGATTTTCTGGAGGATCGAGCCCACCGGGATCCAGCCATAGGGACCTGGACAGAGTCCTCCAAAAAGAAAATGGGGCAGGTGGCATTCCGTATCCTGGCTGAAGTGGGGCTGTTGCAAAGTACCCGCAGCTTGAGGTTGCAGAACGTACTGGTGCGGCCTGAAGTGAATGTATTGCTGGAAGACAGCCGGCGCTACCGCATAAAGGCGTGCCTGAATGTGTCCAGTACAAACCCGGCGTAAACGGGCATAAAAAATAGATCGATGGAGCGCGTGCATGAGACAGCCGTTACAGGACCGGCTAAATCAGATTCCAGACAAAATCCTTTCCGAAGAATTCCTTCAGGGGCAGGGCCTGGGCAATGAAATTGGCTTCTGGGTATTCGATTATGCGCCGGAAGAAGAGCTCAAGGTCCGCGAATACCTGGGTTTCCTGACCAACTTCCTGTCCAAAAAACACAGTCACCTGAGCGTCGCCAGCATCAACCTGCTGGAGGTCATGCGTGACTATCTGGCCGACCGCAAGTTCCTGGATAAGGCCTGCGAGATGCAAGTAAAGAAAGGCGACAAAGCGCTGCTCAAAGCACTGGCCGGCCCCATGCACATGGACAAGTTCGCCCCTTACATGATGGAACAGACCAACGCCGGCGAGCAGGACATCATCCTCATACATGGCATTGGCTCCGTCTGGCCGGTACTCCGGGCCCACAACCTCCTGAACAAACTCCATGGCCTGCTGGGCCATAAGCCCGTAGTGCTGTTCTACCCGGGCGAATACAACGGCCAGAGCCTGACTCTGTTTAATCGCATCCCCAGCAACAACTATTACCGGGCCTTTTCATTGGTGCCCCGTACCTGATTTGCAGTACCTGACCGAATTACAAGGATGATCAGCAATGACCATTAAAGACCTCTTCTTCAAACCGCTGGACCGTTCCATCAATGGTGTGGTCAAAGCAGACCAGTCGGATGACGCAACCGTCTGGCAGGAATTGGAAGAGTATGTTGTCACCAACGAGCTGGAAAAACATTTCCGGGATTTCTTCGAGAGCTACAGCACGGATCTCAAAGATCCGTCCATTCCCAACCGGGTGGGTATCTGGATTTCCGGCTTCTTCGGCTCCGGTAAGTCGCACTTCCTAAAAGCTTTGTCCTACCTAATGGAGAACAAGGAAGCCCACGATGGGCAGGGCAATACCAGGCAGGCCGTCGAGTTCTTTGATGAGCACAAACTGCGCGACGCCATGATCCGCGCCGACGTACAGAAAGCCGCGTCTACCCCGGCCGATGTCATCCTCTTTAACATCGACTCCAAAGCCAGTTCCAACGATTCCGGTAATCCGATCCTCAACGTATTCCTGCGGGTGTTCAACGAGCATCAGGGCTTTAGTGGCGACCATCCCCACATTGCCCACATGGAGCGTCATCTGGAACAAAAAGGCGTTTATCAAGCCTTCAAGGATGCGTTCCGAGACGCCACGGGTTCAGAGTGGGAAGAGGAACGCGACGGTTACCAGTTCTATCAGGACGATATCGAGGGAGCCATCGCCAAGGCTCTGAACCTGTCTGCCGAAGCCGCCCATAAGTGGTTTGAAGAATCGGAAGAAACCTTCTCCGTTTCCGTGGAAAACTTCTGCCGCTGGGTTAAGGAATACCTGGACTCCCAGGGCCCTGAAAACCGCATGATCTTCATGGTGGATGAAGTAGGGCAGTTCATCGGCTCGGACACCAAGCTAATGCTCACGCTGCAAACCATCACCGAGAACCTGGGTACTATCTGCAGCGGCCGGGCATGGATTGTGGTTACCTCCCAGGCGGATATGGAAGCCATACTGGGAGACCTCACTTCATCCAAAGCCAACGACTTCTCCAAGATCGCCGGTCGGTTCAAGACACGCCTATCCCTGTCGAGCTCGAACACCGACGAAGTGATTCAAAAGCGCCTGCTGCGAAAAACACCGGAAGCGGAAGCCGAACTGCGGGCTGCCTGGGACCAAAGCGGCGACATCCTCCGCAACCAGATCACCTTTGACCGCTCCGGCCCAACACTGAAGAATTTCGATGGCCCGGACAGCTTCATCGCCAACTACCCGTTTGCCCCTTACCATTTTCAATTGGTGCAAAAAGTCTTTGAGGAAATCCGCAAGGTTGGCGCAACCGGTGCCCACCTGGCCTACGGTGAGCGGTCCATGCTCGACGCCTTCCAGATGGCAGCCATGAGCGTGGCTGGCAAAGACATTGGCGCATTGGTGCCCATGCATGCCTTCTATCGCTCCGTGGAAGGGTTTCTGGATACGGCGGTTAAGCGCACCATCGACCAGGCCAGTGAAAACGCCAGCCTGGATGACTTTGACGTTAAGATCCTGCGCACGTTGTTCATGATCCGCTATGTGGACCTGATCAAAGGTACCCTGGACAACCTCGTTACCCTGTCCATCGAGAAAATCGACGAAGACAAGCTGGCCCTGCGCAAGCGCATCGAGGAAACCCTGCACCGACTGGAAAAAGAAAGCCTGATCACCCGCAACGGGGATGAGTTTCTGTTCCTGACCAACGAAGAGCGGGACATCACCCGCAAGATCAAAGCCACCGACATCGCCAGCACCGATGAAAACAAGGAACTGACCAGCCTGATCTTCAAAGATCTGCTGAAAGACAAAAACAAGTACCGCTACCACATCAACAAAACCGACTACAGCATCGGCCGTTACCTGGATGGCCACACCCTGGATGGCCGTTACGAATCCGACCTGCGGGTGGAAGTGGTATCGCCGCTGGACCTGGACTACAGCCAGCTCACCGAAGCCGGTTGCATCAACAAATCCAGCGAAGGCGTTGCCGGGCAGGCTGTGATCAAACTGCCTGACGACAAGACCTTCTTCCAGGAACTGCGCACCTGGCTCAAAACCAACAAATTCATCCGCCTGAATGATGATGGCACCAACTCAGACCTCACCCGCATCTTGGCCGACCGTGGCCGGGAGAACCAGGAACGGCGCAAACGCCTACGCCACACCCTGGAAGACATGCTTTTACGGGCAGAATGCTATGCTCTGGGCCAGCACCTGAAGCTGTCTACCTCCAGCCTTGCCGTGCGCTTTGATGAGGCCTGTGAATACCTGCTGGAGAATACCTACACCAAGCTCGGCTTCCT
>NZ_DDOI01000157.1:21426-29574 GCF_002341575.1 Marinobacter sp. UBA2498
CCAGCAAGACCCGATGCGGGAACTCAGTGCTGTGCTCACTGTGGACGACATCGGCCAGATGGGCATGGCGCTGGATGGCGAAGAGGGCAACCCCCAGGCCGTTAAAGAAGTAGAGCAGTACATCACCCTCCGCGCCGGCAGCAACGATCGCCTGCTGGTGAGCGACATCATCGACCGCTTCGCCGCGCGCCCCTATGGCTGGCCGGATGGTGAAATCCTGCTGATTCTGGGCCGCCTAGCCGCTTCCGGGCGCATCTCATTTCATACCGGTGGCCCGTCCATGCCGCTCAATGAGGTGTTCGACTACCTCAGCAACAGCCGCCGTCGCCGGGAAATCTCCGTCCAGAAAAAGCGCCAGACAGACGACGCTATCCTGAAGAAAGCCCGTGACCTGTCCCGGGATCTGTTCAACGCCCTGGGGCCGGACACCGAGAAAGAGCTGTTCGAGTTTTACCAGAACCATTTGAACGACTGGCTGACCAATCTGAAAAGCTACAAGAGCAAGACCGATGTAGGCCGATTCCCCGGCAAGCCAGTCATCGAAAATTCCATCCTCACCATTGAACGCCTATTGGCCAACCGGGAAAGCTACGATTTCTTCAAGGCGGTGATCGAGAGAAAAGACGATTTGCTCGACTTGGAAGAGGACTATCGGGACGTCCACGAGTTCTTCACCAAGCAGATTCATAGCTGGCAGCAGCTGCAAACAGGCCTCGCCCATTTCGAGAAGAACCGGCAGGCACTGGAGAAGGACGATGCAGCCCGCAAGGCATTGGCTGAGATGAGGCGCATTGCAGAGGCCGACGCTCCTTATGGCCAGCTGCACAAAGTGGCTAACCTGGTTGAAACCGTAGAAACGGCCAACAACCGGATTCTCGACGAAAAACGCAACCACGCCAGTGACCGGATAGATGAAAAAATCGCTCAGCTACAGGCAGAAATCCTAAAAAGCGGCATCGCCACACCGGATTTGAGTAACCGCCTATTGCGGCCCCTGCAGTTGATCAAAGAAGAGCTCGCCGTCGAGACCGGCATCGCCCAGATTTTCATGCTGCAAACCCAGACGGCTCAGGAAAAACTTGAAGACAGCCTGTTCGAGTTGGAGCGGGCTATACAATTGGAAGCAGAGAAGCAGGCCAAGGCCCAGAGAGACGCTCAGGAGGACGCCGGTGACTATGCCAGCAAGCCGACTGCCGCGCCCTCTGCTGATTCCGCGGACAAACCCGCGCCGGTGCCCATGCCCAAACCCGTGGTTGAGGTAAGTGCCACCAAAGTGTTCAACACACTGGCCAGCGGTATCTACCTGGAAAGGCAGGAAGACGTAGACAACTTCGTCAACGCCTTGAAAGACGAACTACAAACCGCCATTGCGGCGGGCAAGCGGGTACGGTTGAAATGAGCGCCCGTCCTTGTCTGTAAAAAATATTGGTGAGATCATCAAAAGTGTAAATAAAGTGAGATTGGTGTAAATAAAGTTCTGGCGGGCGGAAGAAAGGGAAATCATGCAGTACGCAGGTTACGCACATCTTATTAATCAGGACAGTATCTCGGCCATAGCGCCGGCGATATCTGCGGAAGTGCGCTCGGTCACCCGCAAGGAAACCATTGGCCAGACCATTGCCGTGCCCGCAAAGCTGGCCCCGGCCCCGGACGATCGCCTGGGGCACGTTCTGTTTGCCATCAAACACGAAGGCATCAACTTGCAGGTATTGGCCCAGGCGCTACCGGCTATCCCAGAACCTGAGATCCGGCAGGCCTTTGATGCCGCCCCAAATAGCCAATACCTGCGCAAGGCCTGCTTCCTGTGGGAGCACTTTACCGGTGAGACGATTCGACGCGCCACGGAGAGCATCCAGCAGGCTTACGTGCCGTTGTTTAACCCCAAAGCCTACATTACCGGCCAGGGACAGAAGAATCCCCGTTGGCGAGTGATATTCAATGGCCTGGGCACACTGGATTACTGCATCACAGTGCGGCGAACCAGAGAACTTCAGGCGTTGCTTGATGAACACTTGCTGCAAAAAGCCACCGAGTTCACCGAGTCACTGCCGAAAGACATTCTTAACCGCACGCTGGCCTGGGCCTACCTGCACGAAACCCGCGATTCCTACGCCATTGAAAACGAGGCGCCATCGGAAGACAAGGCTACCCGCTTCGTGAACCTGCTAAAACAGGCCCACAGCCCCCGTAAACTGGATGAAGACTACCTGGTAGACCTGCAAAACGCCGTTATCAGCAACGTGTTCTCCCAGGCGGTGTCTTTCCGAACGGAACAGAACTACCTCAGTAACGGATTGCGTGGTGCGTTGGGGGTTACCTATGTGCCGCCAGCTCCGGAATTGTCACGCTCATTGATGGAACAGCTGATGGCATTGGCAAACCAGCCACCGGAAGCGGTGGACCCACTGGTACTGGCAAGCATCGTATCGTTCGGCTTTGTGTTTGTGCATCCCTTTATGGATGGCAACGGTCGCCTGTCCCGGTTTTTGTTTCATCAGGTACTGTGCCAGCGAGGGGCCCTTCAAAACGGCCTCGTGCTGCCGGTATCCATCGTGCTACGCCAGAATGAATCCGAATATCTGAGTGTGCTACAGGCGTTTTCGGAGCAGGCGAGGCAGTACTGGGACGTTACTTACATCGACGAAAACCAGTTCCAGTTCGAATTTAAGGGCCATGAAGCCCTCTACCGATACTGGGACGGCACCCACTGCGCCGAATTCATGGCCCGGGCAACCAAACAGGCCATAGAACAACACCTGAAGGAGGAAACCGTCTTCCTCACTCGGTACGACGAAATCTACCGCCGCATAGACCAGGCCTTTGATATACCCAACACCGATCTCTCCAGACTGGTGATGTTCTGCCTGGACCAAAACGGCCGCATCTCCAAACATCGCCGCAAGCAATATCAGTACAGGGTTCCGGAAGAGATCTTTGACGCGCTAGAACAGGCATATCAAAGCGTGGTAACCGAATCATGAAGAACTCACGGCACCCATCAACCTGCGCAGTACACCAGGGATTGCAACAATGAACACCGCCAACATCAAAAAATACGCCCCCAAAGCCCGCAACAACTTCATCGCGGCGGTCACCAAACAGGCTGCCCGCTACGGCATCACCGCCAAAGGCACCGAGCCCATGGAGCAGCGGGGGGATATTGCCCTGATTGGCGAAAACGCCTTCCCCAAAGCCATCGCCCCGGCCCGCAAGGCACTGGAACGCATGGTTGAGCAAATGGGCTTTGCCCAGGCCATGGAGCAAGCCGCCTACAGCTGGTTTAACCGCCTCTGTGCCATCCGCTACATGGAAATCCATGACTTCCTGGACCATGGCCGCCGCGTGCTCAGCACCGCCAACGGTGACCTCGGCACCCCGCAGATCCTCGACGACTGCCTGGACCTCAGCCTGCCAGGGCTGGACCCACAACAAGTCGCGGAACTGAAGCTGGACGGCAATAAAGACGAAGAACTGTACCGCGAACTCCTGCTGGCCCAATGCCATGCGCTGCACGAGGCCATGCCGTTCCTGTTTGAAGCGGTAGACGACGCAACCGAGCTTTTGCTGCCAGACAACCTCACCAAAACCGACTCACTCATCCGGGAACTGGTCAGCGCCATCCCGGAAGACGACTGGCAGGATGTGGAAATCATCGGCTGGCTCTACCAGTTCTACATCTCCGAAAAGAAAGACCAGGTGATTGGCAAGGTGGTCAAAAGCGAAGACATTCCCGCTGCCACCCAGCTGTTCACCCCCAACTGGATAGTGCAGTACCTGGTACAAAACTCCGTAGGCCGCCAGTGGCTGCAAACCTACCCGGACAGCCCTCTGCGAGACCAGATGCCGTACTTCATTGAGCCGGGCAAACAGTCTCCGGAAGTGCAGGCCCAGTTGGATGAAACTGTACCCGATGCCATAGACCCGGAGAGCATCACAGTTCTCGACCCCGCCTGTGGCTCCGGCCATATATTGGTGGAAGCCTACAAAATCCTGAAAGCCATCTACGAAGAACGGGGCTACCGCAGCCGGGACATTCCGCAGCAGATCCTGAAACACAACCTGTTCGGCCTGGACATCGACGATCGGGCAGGGCAGTTGGCCGGCTTCGCCCTGATGATGCTGGCGAGGGAAGACGACCGCCGCCTGTTCAGCCGGGTAGCCGAAGGCGAAGTCACCCTCAACGTGCTCTCCCTCAAGGAAACCGGCCATCTGAACCTGCCTCAACTTTGGCAGGATCTGAACCTGAGTGGCGACTGGCAGCAGGGTAGCTCCCAGAGCCTGTTTGAGAGTGAGCAGGCTGACTTGAGCAGTGCGAGTGCCGATGAACGCTACCAACTGCTGCAACGCACGTTGGAGCGGTTTGAAGAAGCCAAAACATTCGGCTCTCTGATCGAAGTGCCCGAGGAGGACGCCGCGCCTTTGAAAGCGCTAGTCGAAGAGCTGGAGCAGTTGGCCCGTCGGGGGGACATCATGCAAAAACCAGCGGCAGAAACCCTGCTGCCATACGTGAGCCAGGCCTGGGTACTAGCACAGAGGTATGACTCGGTGATTGCTAATCCGCCGTATATGGGCAAAAAATTCCAGAATTCACTGGTAAAAAACTATTTAGAAACTCGGTTCTCCGGTGGGAGTCAGGATATTTTTTCCGCCTTTATCCTTCGCAGCTTGGATTTGATAGGCATACATGGCCACGTCTCTTTAATGACACCTATGGTTTGGATGTTTATATCAACGTTTTCTAATCTTCGTAGGTTGATGTTAGAAAGGTCACAGATTGATTCTTTGATACAGCTTGAATATAACGCCTCCGGTGACGTAAGAGTTCCACTATGCACCTTTACCTTATCTAAAGGGTTTGGGTCATCAAGTTATGGAACTTTTATTAGGCTTGTAGATTTTCCAGGGCAAGACATTCAACACCGAAAAACTCTAGAGGCTTTAGAAAACCCAGAATCATGTAATTATTTATACCGAGCTAAATCAGAGAGTTTTGAGTTGATTCCAAATGCTCCTGTTTCTTATTGGCTTAATGACGAGCAAATTAGAATTATCGATAGTTCCCAGACGTTAAGCTCGATTTGTGACGCGAGGCAGGGATTGTCAACAGGCGATACCAATAAATTTCTCAGGTATTGGTGGGAAGTTGACTTCAATAAAATCGGTTTTGGTTTTGAAAGTTCCGAGACTTTTGCACGGAATAGATTAAAGTGGGCCCCATATAATAAAGGTGGTGAATTTAGAAAGTGGTATGGCAATCAGGAGTATGTAGTAAACTGGGAGCGAGATGGTGCAGATCTTAAAAGAGCAAAACCAAAGTCCGTAATACGGAATGAAAATTTCTATTTTAGTGAAAGCCTGAGCTGGTCGGACGTAACATCTTCATATACGTCGTTTAGGTTCTATCCTAAAGGTTTTGTTTTCGATACCGTTGGTCATAGTGCATTTTTTGATCGTCGTGATATGCTTTTTTCAACCATGGGATATCTCAATGGTATTTTGATTCAGGAGATTATTCCTGCAATAAATCCAACACTACATTTTTCTGGAGGTTATTTTCTTAATCTTCCTAGGCTCGAACGGTTTGAGAAGGTTAGCGTTTCAGAAATTGTAGAGGATTGCATAAGGGTAGCCAAGGAAGACTGGGACTTTTTTGAGAGATCCTGGGAGTTTTCTTCTAACCCTCTGATTAAATTAGATGGCTTGTGTAGCCTTAGGGCATTGGTCGATGGGTATATCAATCTCTGTAGAGAAAAAGTTTCTTTTCTTAAGGATAGAGAAAGTGCTTTAAAAAGCGTGTTAGAAGACGGGTACCAAGTAGAGGGCGACTATAATGTCCCAGAGAAGCAGATAACTCTTACGGTTAATCCTGCATATAGATATGGAGCGGAGGTAATATCAGAATCTCATTTAAGTCGGTTTTATTCTGATACAACCGGTGAGTTAATAAGTTATGCTATCGGTTGTGCAATGGGAAGATATTCTCTTGATAAAGATGGTATTGTTTATGCAGGTCAAAATAATGCAAGCTTTAATAAGCTAGTAAATGACCAGACGTTTGCAAGTTACTCGGTTGATGAAGATGGTATTCTTCCATTAACTGATCGAGAGTGGTTTTTCGACGATGCCACCAACCGCTTTCGCGAATTTGTCCGCGTGGTCTGGGGCGATGAGCATCTACAGGAAAATCTGGATTTTGTAGCGGAAAGTCTCTGCCTGCACGCCATCAAGCCCAAGCGAGGCGAATCCGCCATGGACACCATCCGCCGCTACCTGAGCACCCAGTTCTATAAGGATCACCTGCGCACCTATAAAAAGCGCCCGATCTACTGGCTCTTCAGCTCCGGCAAACACAAAGCCTTCGAGTGCCTGGTTTACCTGCACCGCTACAACGAAGGTACGTTGGCACGGATGCGTACTGAATACGTCATTCCCCTCAGCGCCAAGCTCAACGCCTACGCTGAAAAGCTGGAACAAGACAAAGAAGCCAGTACCTCAGCCGCTGAAACCAAGCGCCTGGAAAAAGAAATCGCCACCCTGCACAAACAACAGGTCGAACTCGCCGAATTCGATGAAAAACTCCGCCACTACGCCGACCAGCGCATCAGCCTGGATCTGGATGATGGTGTGAAGGTGAATTATGGGAAGTTTGGCGATTTGTTAGCTGAGGTAAAGGCGGTGACGGGCGAGAAGCCACAGTGAGTAACCAAGTGAAGGGATACCTTTTCGGATCAGCCTAATTGACAGGAGCATGGCACTATGAGGTTAGTTAAAGCGCGTGTCCAAATGTACCGGAGCGTGATCGATACCGGAGAGTTTGAGGTTGAGAACGGTAAGACGATCCTGGTCGGTCCAAATGAGGCTGGTAAAACGGTTATTCTTCAGGCACTTCAAAAGCTGAATGCTCCTGAAGGTGTGGAGGGGTTTGACCCACTCCGTGACTATCCCAGATCCCAGTACAACAAGGACATCCGCCGTGGTTTGGTTGATGCCTCCGACGTGACAGTCGTAGAAGGTCACTTTCAGCTTGAGTCGCCTGACTTGGAAGGTCTCCCGGAAGGTTTTGAACAATGTACCTATGTTTACGGTCGGAAATTGAATAATGAGGCTTGGCACCGAATTGAAGGAGGACCCGCTCTCCCAACCTACGACTCAATATCAAAGGACTTACTCAGACTCGCAGCTCACGCTGACAAACATAGTTCAGGAGAAACGCCTTCCGTCAAAGAGCAGCTCGTCTCGATTACTAGCGGTTGGAAACCTAGTACGCGGCTATCCGGTACTCATGCCCGCAACCTCAAAGCTTTTCTTGAGAAAACACTCCCTTTAATTGAGGAAGGGAATGATGCGGAAGAACATAGATACGACCGACTCATGCAGTCGTGCCGGGCAGTTGAAGAACGTGGTTCTGTCTTGCAACACCTGAACTCTCGGCTACCTGTGTTTGTACTGTTCAATAATTATTTCCGAGTTCGTCCTCGAATCCATTTGGAGCACCTCGCTCAGCGTGTCCAGAGCGGAGTTCTCGATGACAAGCAGTACGATTATGGAAACCTTTGCCTGCTCAAGCTTCTTGGATTTACTCCGGAGGAGCTTGCGGAGCTTGGGAACGCAGCGAAGCCAGGTCAGAATGATGCTGCAGCCTTAAAGGCCTACCAAGACAAGTTAGACTCTCGTGACTATCAATTAAATTCGGCGAGTGTTGATCTGACAGAGCAAATCGTTTCTGTTTGGAATCCGGACCCGGAGCGAGCTGAGGCGAGCAAACTTAAAATAAAGGCGGACGGTCAGTATCTCAAGGTTGTCGTCGAAGACGAGTTGGGTGTTGAAATTGAGCTAGACCAACGATCCGAAGGTTTCCAATGGTTGGTTTCGTTCTTCGTTGTGTTTTTTGCGGAAGCCGCTGACAAGCATGAGAACGCTGTTCTGTTGTTGGACGAGCCTGGTCTTCACCTGCATGGGCTAAAGCAACGTGATTTCCGCGAAACTATTTCTCGTTTAGCCGCCAAAAACCAGACTCTATATACAACCCACTCACCATTCCTTGTCGGTCCGGACGAGTTGGATATGGTTCGCGTGGTGGACATGACGAACCGTAAAGACGGAACAAAGATACATGGTGATCTTTCCTCTGGCGATCCTGCAGCTCTG
>NZ_DDOI01000157.1:29606-37839 GCF_002341575.1 Marinobacter sp. UBA2498
CTACAGGAGGCGCTTGGCTACGATCTAGCGCAAAGTCTATTTTCACAGACCCGGAACCTTGTGGTTGAGGGACTGACCGATTATTGGTACGTGGAAGCGGTCGCACTTCTCCTTCGAGATTCGGGAGAGGCTGACTTAAACAAGAGCATCGCTATCGTGCCAGCGAATACTGCAGGTAAAGTGGTGTATTTTGCCACCATCTTGCATGCTAATAAGTTGAAGGTCGCAGCGCTTCTCGACTCGGATACAGCAGGCAATCAAGCTGCTGAGCAAGACATTCTTGTCCACTCCCTGGGAAACAAAAGGATCCTTCGAACAAAGGACTCGTACTCTGGTAGCGTCAATGCCCCTGAAATCGAGGATCTCCTTCGAGAAACTTTAATCAATGTGGCACAGGAAGAACTCGGTTGGGAAATCAGGAGCACAGCACAGCGTCAAGACAGCCGACCTATTGTTGATATCTTCGGTGCGGAGATATCTGACTTCTCAAAGTATAAGCTCTCCAAGGCATTTCTGCGCTGGGCTCGCACCCATGATGCAAACGAATTAACTTTGGATGAACGACAGCAGTGGACGGCATTGATCACCAAAATTAATAAAGCGCTTAAGTAGGTGTAATGCTTCGACTAATTCTACGGGTTTGGCCAAAAAAATTTCCCGTGCCAAATCGGCACTTGCAAGCGTAGATGAGCACCGGCACTTCCAGAATTTGAAAGAACTCCGGGAGTACGTCAGCCAGAAAATGAAATTGGAACAAACATGATTACACATATTCGTATAGACAACTTCAAATCCCTGGTTGATTTTCGGATGCCCGTGGCGAAATTCAGCTGCCTTGTGGGTCTGAACGGAGCCGGCAAGTCGACGGTGCTTCAGGCTATGGATTTCCTCTCACAACTTATGCGGGGCGATCTCAAAAGCTGGTTGAAGGAAAGAGGATGGTCAAAGGCTGACCTGAACTCAAAGTTATCTGCGCGCCAGAATATCGAGTTCACGCTCACTCTGAGTATTCCCACCAATGGTGAATTTGTATGGAGCGGGAGCGTTAACCGGAACTCTCTTCAGTGTACGACTGAAACGGTGGTTCTTAACGGGGTGCCTCTCCTTAGGGTCCACGAAGGGGAGTGCACACTCAGACCTCATGAAGGTCGTAAGGCCGAAAAATTCAAAGTCGTTTTTGACTATCAAGGTTCGATACTTTCGCAGCTTAAGGAAAGTCAAATCAAAGGTCCGCTGCTCACATTGCGGACTGAAATGTTGAAGGTGCACTCGCTTGATCTATTATCCCCAGCCCAACTCCGCCTTAAGACACGCAGTGCGGATGGTCAGTTAGGTCTGGGTGGACAACGGTTGTCCGCGTACCTGCATGAATTGGGTAAAGACAAGCGTGAGGCGCTCAGAAAACGACTTGAAGGTGTGTATGGGCAGCTTGAGAGTATTGATACGAAATCTCTTCGGTCTGGCTGGAAACAGCTTGGTGTCAAAGAACGCTTTGGCGAACAGTTGTTGTCCACTTCGGCGGAACACATCAACGACGGTATGCTGCGTTTAATGGCGGTACTCTCTCAGTTGGATTCGGATCAGCACTTTCTGATTTTTGATGAGATCGAGAACGGCATTAATCCGGAGTTGGTCGAGTTTTTGGTGGACGCACTGGTTGGCAGTAACCATCAAGTTTTGGTTACAACACACAGCCCTTTGATCTTGAACTACCTCGAAGACGATATCGCAAAAGATGGCGTGATTTACCTCTACAAAACTACCAAGGGTGCGACCAGGGCTATACCACTCTTCTCGATTCCCTCCATGGCAGAGAAGCTGTCGGTAATGGGCCCGGGTGAAGTATTCGTTGATACCCGGCTGTCAGAACTTGCCGAGGAAATCCGGCAAATTAATGGTGACAAGTAACGATGTTTTTGTTGCTTAGTGGCGAGGGCCCCTCTGATATTGGCTGCAGCATCGTTGAAGCTGTTGAAATTTGTAAAGGTGAACACTTTCTGCCGGGGCCAATGGCTTGGTTCGTCGATCAATTGGTTGAGCAGTTTGTTGATCAGCTCCAGGGCTTTGAGATGTCCCATATCGAGTATGGACAGGTTGGGTTTGTCAGCGAGAAGTCACTCAGCCAACACTGCAAACAAGCAAGTGGCGGCCGGAAGATCCGACTGCCAGGTAAAAAAACGGGGCAGGAAACAAGTTATTTCTTCCGGAATGCTCGGGGCTTGGGGGAGTTGGCTCATAGGCTGGCGGACGAAGTGCAGGACTCTGTTATTGCTGTTCTGTTTCGGGACAGTGATCGCACTGCATCATCCAATAGAGGTCTTCGTCGAAAAAAAGTCGAATCGATGGAAAACGGTTTTAAGGCGGCCCGTTTTGATTATGGTGTGCCAATGATGCCCAACCCGAAATCCGAAGCCTGGCTGCTCTGCGCGGTAAAGTCGCAGTCACCCTATCAACACTGTGATGCATTGGAGGAAATGTCTGGCAATGACAAAGGTTTGAATCCACTAAAGGAGCAACTTGAGGCTGCCATGGGTGGGTATCCTTCTTCAGACAAGCTTTCAGATCTCGTGAAGGACCGCAGCATTGATGTCCTACAGATTGATATGCCGTCATTACGTGAATTTAGAGAAGCCTTGTCAGAAGCGGTTTCTAGGTTGTTGAGACCCGTAAGAGATACGTAATGTCTGTTTGGTTCTGATGGTAAAAAGACGCTGGGTGCGACGCCAAATGTCGCATGATCATGAGACTGTCAAGGTGAACTGAACCGAAGGAGTCATATTCATGATCACAGTAACCGTTGCAGGAATGGAGCAGCCTCTGGAAGGACTTTCTGAAAGTTGGCTTCATGAGCAAATAAGGCGGCGTCAGAAAGCGGGAGAGTCGGTGTGTGTGCAGGTAGGAGTGCGTACATCGGAAATTAATGTTGGTGTTTCATCAGGGGCATGCCCCATGGGGCATGGCGGCTCCAGGAGGCCTAATCCAAAAGAACAACAGGTTTTAGATCTCTGGTCACATTTTGGTTTGGGGTATGGGGATCTCAACAGCGGTAAGCTGGTTGCGTTTCTTCAGCGATTGCGATCATTGGTTTAGGTTCTGAAAAGTTAAGGATGATGTATGGCGAAGCTGGTTTTCTCTTATTCCCATGTGGATGAGGCTCTGAGGGATGAGCTGGAAAAGCATTTGATGCCGCTCAAAAGACGAGGGCTCATTTCCACCTGGCATGACCGGCGCATAACAGCCGGTACTGAACTGCATGGGGAAATAGGCCAGCACTTTGAAGATGCAGACATCATCCTTTTGCTGATTAGCCCCGACTTCATCAATTCAGATTATTGCTACGACATTGAAGTGAAGCACGCCCTCAAGCGGCACAATAAAGGTGAGGCGCGTGTGGTTCCGGTGATTCTGAAAACCTGTGACTGGCATGATCTGCCATTCGGAAAGCTGATGGCCACCCCAGAGGATGGTTATCCGATCTCGAAATTCACTCACGTCGAAGATGGTTTCTACCAAGTCGCTCAGGCCATCAAATCTGTTTTGAAGGAATTGGGTGCCACGGCCCAGAACTCTCCTACTGACAATACCCGCCCGGCTACATCGCCATCATTCGTAAAGCCGGTCGATTCTGGTCCTCGCAGCAGCAATTTGGGCATTCGAAAGGAATTCAGTGACAGAGATAAAGACCTTGCTCGTCGGGAAGGAATTCAGTTCCTGTCTCGTTTCTTTGAAAATTCCTTGAAGGAGATCTGCGCCCGGAATCCCGAGCTGGAGCAGGATTTTCACCAGAAGGATGCCGACAGCTTCGAGGCTTCTCTTTACCAAAATGGGCAAAGAGTTTGCCACTGTGGCATATGGAAAACCGGCGGAGGTATGGCGCTGGGAGATATTTGTTACAGCCAATCCGGGGTCTCGACCAATAGCTGTAATGATGCCGTTACGTTAGAAGACGATGGAACTATGCTTGGGTTCCGCTCGATGATGGGCGGAATGTCCGGGTACGGTCGTGACAGTTTGCTCACGTGCGAGGGCGTCGCCGAGTACTTTTGGGACAGCTTTATTCGCCCCCTCAAATGAGCATTGCCTGCGCTGCTCAGGCATTTACTGAAAACCAAAAACGATAATTAGGAAAACACATGGAAGAGCCAACCTCAGCCGTCGATGCTGTCATCGTCATCGTCACCCTTCTTATTTTCTTTACTCCGGTCGTGATCGCGTGGCTTTCCAGGCGAAGCCGAAATGCTATGAAGAAAAAGCTGGCGGAGGCGATGCTGGCTTTGAAGCAGGCTGAAGAGAAGAAAAGGGAAGCGGAAAATTACAGCGCCGACCTGGATGCCAGATACAAGCCCATTACCGATATGGAACAGCACGCGCGGCTGTTACTGGGTAAGGCGGAGATGCAGGCGCAGGCGGTCAGGAATGATGCGGAACGTGTGTATTCCGAAGCTGAGAAAAGACTGAGCGAGGCCACGGAAGAGGCAGGTCAAATCAGTACGGAAGCAAAGGCAGCGCTCAGAGAGGCCAGGCTGAAGGCCGATCAGATTGAGGCTGACGGTCGGGCAGAGGCTGAGAGGGTACTCGATTTCGCCAAACGACAGGCGGAAGAAGTAGCTGGTGACGCGCTCGCGGCCAAGGGGAAGGCTGACCTGTACGAGGCCACTGTGGTTGCCATGCGCAACACCATCCAAGGCTACAAAGATGACTATATCATTCCTAATCATGCGGTTCTGGATGAGCTGGCGGAGGAATACAGCCATAAGGAAGCCGGCGAGCAATTGAAGCGAGCAAGAAAGCGCGTTCGGGACATGGTCAAAAATGGCAACGCGGGGGCCTGCGATTATGCGGAGGCAAACCGACGAGCTTTTGCAATACATTTCGCCGTGGATGCCTTCAACGGCAAAGTCGATTCGGCGTTGGCCAAGGTCAAGCACGACAACTACGGCAAGATCAAACAGGAAATCCTGGATGCGTTCGCCCTGGTGAATCACAACGGTATGCCATTTCGTAATGCTCGCATTAACCAGGAATACCTGGAGGCTCGCTTGGAAGAGCTAACGTGGGCGGTTGCCACTCACGAGCTGAGGCAGATCGAACGGGAGGAGCAGCGGGCCATTCGGGAGCAAATGCGTGAGGAAGAAAAAGCTCGCCGCGAAATAGAGAAGGCCATTAAAGAGGCCGAAAAAGAAGAACGCATGCTACAAAAGGCCATGGAGACTGCTCGTAAGGAGCTGGCTTCTGCTCACGGTGAGCAGCGTGCAGAGTACGAAGCCCAGCTCGCTGAGCTGGAATTCAAACTGGCAGAGGCAGAGAGCCGGGGGCAGCGGGCGATTTCGATGGCGCAACAGACCAGGCGAGGCCATGTTTATGTCATCAGTAACATTGGCAGCTTTGGTGAGAACGTATTCAAGATAGGTATGACGCGCCGGCTGGAGCCTTCAGACCGGGTGAAAGAGCTGGGTGATGCGTCCGTTCCCTTCGACTTTGATGTCCATGCCATGATCTACAGTGACGATGCGCCAGCGCTGGAAAAGGCTCTGCACCGCCGGTTTGATGAGGCATCAGTGAACAAGGTTAACCCCCGCAAGGAATTCTTTAACCTGAACGTTGCAGAGATTCGCCAGGCGGTGGAGCAGCAGGGCATGAACGAAATACACTGGACCATGAAAGCGGAAGCGGCGGAGTATCGGGAGTCGCTGAGTATTTCCAGAAAGCAGGCTATGGAAGCGCCGGTTACTGCATAAGTCAGAATATTCGGATCAAAAGGGGTGTCTGTAGGCACTATGTTTTGCGTTGTCATCCTTTGACCTCGCAAACCTGTGTTACATTGTCCTAACATACTGAATAAAAAGATGTTTGAATAAGGCGTGGTTCATGGACTCAAAAAAGCTCACCCAAGGGCTTCAGCAAGCTTTTTTCTCCGAAAACCACCGACTGGTGTTCTGGTACGACCCCGAGCAAAGCTTTGGCGATGAGCTGGCCAATATCGATTTGCCGGATGTTCAGGTGGTAGACATGGCCGGCGAGTCGTCTATGGCCCTTAAGCTGAAACTGGAGCTGGAAGACCAGAGCGGCAGGTACTTGCTGTATTTCCCCCACGCAGAGCCGGAACCGGAAGACGACTGGTTGCTGGACATGAAACTGTATTCCCGCACCTTCCATGCGGATCGCATTTCCATCATCTTCAACGAGCTGGGCTTGCAGCAGCAGAGCCTTCGGGCTCACCTTGCCCGGCGTGAGAAGTTTCTGAGTAAGGCCCGTTTGGCAGCTCTCAAGCGCTTTGTCCAGCCGGACTTTGACGAAGTCGCGTTGGATTTGGCCATGATTGCGGTGGTTACCCGGGCCGAATCGCCGGATATCGCTAATATCCTGTTTACGCTGGGCGATGAGCTGGTGAAGGCTGATGGCGGGCTGGAGCAGGTGCCGGAGTCCATCAACGAGTTAGAGAAGTATGGTCTGGTGCCACCACTGGTTCGGGCATTCCAGGAGGAGGTGGGTTATCCAGCCTCCGAAGAAGAGCTGCGCGGTGAGGCCCCATTTAGCTTCGGGCATTTTCTAATTCGCCTGCTGGCCACGGGTTTTTGCGAAAGCATTTCAGAAGTCCCGGACTGGGCCCGCTCGGTGGCCATTTCATCGGCCAATGCCAGAGCCACCTCGCGGGCGCTCTTGTCCCGTTGGCGCGACAGCTCTCGCTATTACCCGGCTTATGATGTGATCGCCGACTGGGTTTCCACGGCCCTCAATATCAAGTCCCGCATTGAGGACTACTCGATTGAGGTGCTAGCCAATGTCGCCACCTTCCGGGAAGCTGAGAACCGCATTATCGTCGATTTGGTGAAAGCCATTCCGGAAGCCCGGCCAGCGGATTTGAACCTGTTCGCCCGGGTTATTTCGGACCGGCTAGACGGCTATTGGGCGTCTCGTCACAAAGACGATGATGTTCGCCGGAGATTCCGGACCATCTATTCAGCGCTGTCCGCTGCGATTGATTTGTTTGCGTTACGCCAGGCGCACCCGGAGGGCTTTCATTTCACTAGTGCTGAGGCGCTTTATCAGGCCTATGAGGCCGACCTCTACCGGTTTGACACCGAATATCGCCACTACTGCGCGGCTTCTCGCAAGGCGCATGTGGAGATTCTGAAGGCGCTGGATGAGGCCGTAGAGCAGTGTTATGCCTATTGGTATCTGGACCAACTGGCCCGCAATTGGGGTGACCTGGTGGAAGGCGAGAAGCTACTGGAGCACTGGGCCATTGGTGGTGTGCCCAATCAGCACCACTTCTACGACACCCTGGTAAAGCCCAAGCTGGACAGCGCCCGCAATAAACGCCTGGTGGTCATCATCAGTGATGCGTTTCGCTATGAGGCGGCGGTGGAGTTGCGGGATCGCATCAATGTGAAACGCTATAGCGAGGCGAAGCTGTCCAGCCAGTTAGGGGTGTTGCCCAGTTATACCACGCTGGGTATGGCCTCTCTGTTGCCTCATCAAACCCTGGAATACCGGGAGGGGGTGAGTGATGACGTGTTTGTAGACGGCAAATCCACCAAGGGCAGCGATAACCGCAATCGGGTTCTGGCCAGTTACAACGGGATGGCGGTGCAGGCAGAAACCGTAAAAGCCTGGAGCCGGGAAGAGGGGCGTGACGCCCTTAGGGATCAGCACCTGGTTTATGTCTACCACAACGTGGTGGATGCGAGGGGGGATAGCGCGTCGACGGAATCAGAAACCTTCAATGCGGTGGAACACGCCATCGAAGAGCTGACGGAACTGACCCGCAAGATCATGATGCACTTCAACACCAGCACGGTGTTGGTGACGGCAGACCATGGTTTCTTGTTCCAGCACAGCAAGCTGGAGGCCGCAGACAGAACCTCGCTTGCTGACAAGCCAAGCAATGCTCTCAAGAGTAAAAAGCGTTACGTTATTGGCCACGACTTGCCGGATGCCAAAGATGCCTGGTGTGGCTCTACCCGCCATACCGCTGGTACGGCGTCTGATACCCGATTCTGGATTCCGAAAGGGGCTAACCGCTTCCACTTTGTCGGTGGCGCACGGTTTGTCCACGGTGGCGCTATGCCGCAGGAAATCGTGGTGCCGGTGCTGACAGTAAAGCAGTTGCGTGGTGAGAAGGCTGAAAGTCGTTCCAAGCGCAAGGTGGAGGTCATCTCGCCCAAGCCGACTCTGAAGATGGTCAATAACATCCAGCGGTTTGACCTGATGCAGACGGAAGCCGTGAGCG
>NZ_DDOI01000157.1:37893-40070 GCF_002341575.1 Marinobacter sp. UBA2498
ACAACATCCAGCGGTTTGACCTGATGCAGACGGAGGCGGTGAGCGATCAGGTGCTGCCAGTAACCATAGCGGTCGCGATCTACGAAGGGGCGGAGCAGGTGTCCAGCGAAGAGGTGGTGACCTTTGATAGCGCTTCAGACTCCATGACGGAGCGGGTTAAACAAGTGCGATTGTCGTTGTCCGGTAAAGACTTTGACCGCAAACGGGATTATTTCCTGGTACTCCGGGATAAAGACTTCAACACCGAAATTGAGCGCTATCGGGTGGTGATAGACCTGGCGTTTACAGATGACTTTTTCTAAGGCAGTGGCCATGCAGGAAGATAAAGATCTGGATCAGTTACTCAACGAGCACTTTGCGGGCCGGGTGGTGCGCAAGGATCTGACCAAGCAGATCAAAGAGGGCGCGAATGTGCCCGTGTACGTGCTGGAGTACCTGCTGGGCATGTATTGCGCCTCGGATGACCCGGAGGTGATCGAAACGGGCCTGCGGAACGTCAAAACCGTGCTGTCTGAGAACTACGTGCGCCCTGACGAGGCCGAGAAGGTGAAATCTCTGGTGCGTGAGCGGGGCAGTTACAAGGTGATCGACCGGGTGACCGTTCGCCTGAACGAGAAGAAAGACTGTTACGAGGCGGCTTTTTCCAACTTGGGCATCAGGGATGCGGAGATTGGGGCCGGTATCGTTAAAGAAAACGAGAAGCTGTTGGTCGGCGGGATCTGGGTGATTGCGACTCTGAGTTATTACCATGAGGAAGGGCAGAAAGGCTCGCCCTTTGGCGTAAGCACCCTTAAGCCGATTCAGATGCCCAACATGAATATGGCTGAGTTGTTCGCCGGCCGTGCCGCGCTGACCGTTGACCAGTGGCGGGAGACGCTGATTCGTTCAATTGGGATGGAGCCTGCCTCGCTGGATCAGTCGGTGCAGTGGCACCTGCTGGCGCGGATGATTCCGTTTGTGGAGAACAACTACAACGTCTGTGAGCTGGGCCCTAGGGGCACGGGTAAGAGTCATATCTACAAAGAGTGCTCACCCAATAGCATTCTGGTGTCCGGCGGTCAGACAACGGTGGCGAACCTCTTCTACAACATGAGCAGCCGCAAAATCGGCCTGGTGGGCATGTGGGACCTTGTGGCCTTTGATGAAGTGGCGGGCATCAACTTCAAGGAAAAGGATGGCGTCCAGATCATGAAGGACTACATGGCCTCCGGCTCCTTCGCCCGCGGCCGTGAGCAGATGGAAGCCAATGCCTCCATGGTGTTTGTGGGCAACATCAATCAGTCTGTAGAGTCGCTCGTCAAAACCAGCCATCTGTTGGCTCCCTTCCCTGAACAGATGATCGATTCTGCTTTCTTTGACCGGTTCCACGCTTACATCCCCGGCTGGGAAATTCCCAAGATGCGTCCTGAGTTCTTCACCAACCGATACGGGCTGATTGTGGACTACCTGGCTGAGTTTTACCGGGAGATGCGCAAGCGTAGTTTTGCTGATGCTCTGGATAGATATTTCAAGCTGGGTGGGGACCTAAATCAGCGGGATACGATTGCCGTGCGGAAGACAGTTTCCGGCCTGCTGAAGTTGCTGTACCCCCACGGCGAATTTGACAAGGAAGCCGTGCGCCAGTGCCTGGAATACGCCCTGGAAGTGCGTCGCAGGGTTAAGGAACAGCTCAAGAAGATCGGTGGCATGGAATTCTACGATGTGCATTTCAGCTACATCGACAACGAAGATCTGGAAGAACACTTTGTCACTGTGAAAGAGCAGGGTGGTGGCAAGTTGATACTGGAAGGTCCTTCAAAACCGGGAGTAGTACATACTATCGGTGTGAGCGCTAAAGGGGTTCCGACCCTTTACCGCATCGAGCTTCAGGTAACCAAAGGCTCCGGCAAACTGGCTACCTCGGGCCAAGTTACCAACCCTGCGGCCAAAGAGCAGGTGAAAATGGCCTTTGACTATTTTAAGGCCAACATCTCCCGCATCTCTGGTGCAACCAAGGTAATGGACCACGACTTCCACCTGCACGTGGTGGATCTGCAAAACGGCGGCCCCATCCAGTCGCTCTCCATTCCCAGCCTTGTGGCCTTTGCTTCCGGGATCATGGGGCGACCAGCCCAGGCTCAGCTCGTCGTACTTGGTGACATGAGTCTGGGTGGCAGTGTAAACGCTGTGCAGAGTCT
>NZ_DDOI01000157.1:40154-44554 GCF_002341575.1 Marinobacter sp. UBA2498
CTCGCTGAGTGTTTGCAGATTGCCCTTGATGGTGGTGGTAAGCGAGTGGCTCTGCCGATTACCAGTGCTGGGGATATTCCGACCGTGCCTGGGGAGTTGTTTACCAAATTCCAGACCAACTTCTATGCGGATCCGGTGGATGCGGTGTTCAAGGTTTTGGGGGTAGATTGAGATCTAAAGGCACCCCGACCAGAGATAAGCGGGTGGGGTGCTGGCGAGTTGTCACTGGCTACCCCGTCTAGGTGTGGCAGATTGGGCATATTATCTTAGTATTTTGCCCTGAATGTGCCACACCGCCGGCCAGAATCCACGTTCTTTATCGCCCGCATCGGTTTGCGAAAATATCTAAAACCTCCTTCCCTGGTCGGGAAAGGCCGCGGCTGACTCTGTGGTTCAATGCAACTTCAAAAGCACCGGGTTGCCCCTACTTAGTGCCCATCCAGAAACACGCATTTAACGACTTCAAATCCCGGTAGGTTCGGGGAGACCCCGATGGCCAGCGGAGAATCGACAACGATCTCTGGACGCCCTCAGGGCCAAGGGCGTGGGTATCTACGTCAAACATTAATGTGTTTGCAGAAGTCGAATCAATTCCGGCACAGTGGCATCTTGATCATCGATGGAGCCGTAGAGTTCACCGACCGTATCTGCAATGGCTCTGGCGCTTTTTAAATCTTCAAGCATGGCCCGATAGTAACCGACGTCCTTATTTGCATTGGCAATGCTGAACCGGAAACCTGACGGATCATTCCGTTCGATATAGGGCCGCAATCTCTCCAGAATCACACCACCGCCTCCACCATTGCCGAGAACGGAAAGCAGAGATTCGTCGTCAATACCCGCCTTGCGAGACGCCGCGACCGCCTCGGAAAGAACCGCCGAAAAACCCAGCGACACGAAGTTATGCACAAGTTTCAGAGTGTGCCCTGCTCCCACACCACCGGCATGGGTAATGGTTTCCGCGAAACTCTGAAGCAACGGCAATGTTTCCGAGAACAGGGCATCAGGCGCGCCAACGATCAGATTAAGTCGCCCTTCTTCCGCTTCCTTGGGCGTCCGGGTCATGGCGGCGTCCATGAACCGTCCGCCAGCTTCATTAACCTGCCTGGCAACCTCTGCTGTCGAGCTGGGCAACGCTGTGGAACAATCAATTACTATGGTTCCCGGGCGCAGCCCCTCCAACACACCCCCAGACTCAAAGAGCACCGCCTTGACCTGAGGTGAGCCGGTCACGCACAGGATAACGATGTCAGAATGCCGGGCCACCTCACCAGCACTTTTCAGAGGCGTGGCTCCCGCAGACACCAGATCCTCAGCGGGTTGATTGCCAGGATGCTCAAGAAAACTCAGGGGATACCCTGCCCGTTGAAGGTTCCGCGCGATACCATGGCCCATCAGGCCAACACCAATAACTCCGACTCTGTCCCTATGCGACATTATGCTCTCTCCCAAACAGCGATTTGATGGTTAGCCATGCCGAACTGCGACCGTTTTAATGCGGGTGAAGCTGCGCAATCCCTCAAAACCTTTCTCGCGACCATGGCCCGAACGCCCGACCCCGCCGAAAGGCAGCTCTATGCCACCACCGGCACCGTAATTATTGATAAACACCTGCCCACATCGAAGCTGTCTGGCCAGGCGCCATTGCCGCCCGCCGTCCGTCGTCCACACGCCCGCGCACAAGCCAAAGTCCGTTTCGTTGGCCAACGCAAGGGCCTCGTCCTCAGACCGGAAACGCTGTACAACCAGCACAGGTCCGAACAACTCCTCCCTCAACAGTTCATGGCCCTCAGGAATATCAACCAGAACCTGCGGCTCTACAAAATGTCCTGCTCCTGGTGCCGTATCGGCCAGCCTGCCTTTCGCAAGAACTCGTACACCACTGGAAAGCGCCGCCTCAAGCCTCGATTCCAGCACGGATTTTTGCCGTGCATTGATCAAGGGGCCGCAATCCGCATCGGCCTCACCGACATCACAGCGCAATGCGAAAAAGCGCTCAGCAAGGCGATCAAGAAATTGATCCGCCACCGCGTCGTCGATAAGCAATCGGCTACCCGCTGAACAGGTCTGGCCCGCGTTCTGAACAATGCCTCTTACGACTGCCTCAAGTGCTGCCTCAATATCGGTATCGGCAAACACGATCTGTGGCGACTTACCACCCAGCTCAAGGGTAACGGGCACGTGGTGCCTGGCCGCCGCCTGAGTCACCAGGGTGCCCGTCTCCGGTGAGCCGGTGAACGACAGATGGTCAATCCGTGGATGAGCCGCCAAGGCAGCGCCAGCCTCGCGCCCAAGCCCGGGAACAACATTGAGCACGCCCGCAGGAAGACCGCACTCCATCGCCAGTTCAGCCAGTCGCAACACGCTCAGACAGGCATCTTCGGCCGGTTTGACCACAACCGTGTTACCCGCCGCCAGGGATGCGGCAACGCAACGCCCGAAAATCTGCGCCGGATAATTCCAGGGGATAATCTGCGCGCACACTCCGAAAGGCTCCCGCAACGTCATGACCGAAAAGCCACTTTCGAAAGGGATTGTTTCCCCATGGAGTTTATCGGCGGCGCCGGCATAGAAACGGAAGTAGCGGGCACACGCCTTTATGTCTCCCCGAGCCTGAGACATCGGTTTGCCAGTATCGGCACACTCCAGGGCCGACAACTGCTCCTCGTTTCGTTCAATCTCCTGGGCAAAGTCCAGGAGCCACTGGCCACGTGAACGCGCTGTCCACGTCAACCAGCCAGTGAGTGCGCCCGAAGCCGCGCGGACCGCGGCGTCAACTTCACCAGCCCCACACCTGGCAATCTGGCCGATGGGTTCTCCGTAGGAGGGCGCCTCAACCGTGAGCGTGGAGCGGGTGGCGACCCATTCACCGCCAATCAATGCTTTTTCTGTTGGCATATCGGGTAACGAAAGCATGTCCGGCCTCCATGGTTAGCGATCAGTACAGAAGGTCCACAAGCCCCATAGAGATCCAGGGCATATAGGTGATGGCAAGGAGGCATGCCAATACTACGAGCACAAACCGCATCAACCAGGGTAGTAGCTGATCAATAGACAGTTTCGCGACGGCACACGCTGCAAACAGATTGACCCCCAACGGCGGTGTGAACATCCCAAGCGCCAGATTCACAACAACGATCAGGCCAAAATGAACCGGGTCGATACCGTACTGGATTGCGATGGGGGTAAATATTGGCGCCAGCACCAGAATTGCTGCCGACGTCTCAATAAACATACCGACGATTAACAGCATCACGTTAACCGCCAGCAAAAAGGCAATAGGGCTCTCAAAAATTTGAGTCACCCATGCAGCAACTTCACCCGGCAGCCCAGAACGGCTGATCAGGAAGCTGAACAGCGCCGCCGCCGCAATGATCAGCATCACAGCTGCCGTTGATATGACACTTTCCCGAAAAATCGGGAACAGTTCAGCCATTGGCAGTTCCCGATATACCAGTCCCCCAACGATCAGGGCGTAAACGACCGCCACTGCAGAAGCCTCAGTGGGCGTAAACACACCACCGTAAATACCGCCAATAACAACGACCGGCATCAGCAAAGCCGCCCATGCGCGCTTGAAGGCGGTCATAAAGTCATGACGATCCTCTCTGTCTCGCAATCCATACCCGCGTTTCTTGCAGAACAGGAAAAGGAACAGCAGTAACGCGCCACCAATCAGAAGCCCCGGGCCGATACCGGCAATGAAGAGCTTTCCAATGGAGGTATCCGTGCTCACGCCGTAGAGAATCAGAGGAATGGAAGGCGGGATCAGAACGCCCAGTTCAGCCGACGAAGCCTGGATCGACGCAGCCAGTGGGCGCGGATAGTCATGCTTGACCATGGCGGGAATAAGAATTGAGCCAATTGCAAAGGTTGTTGCCACGCTGGACCCGGACACCGCTGCAAACATCATGCAGGTCAGAACGCAGGTCATGGCAAGACCACCCTGAAGGCCACCTACCATGGATTTGGCAAGATCCACCAGCCGTCGGGAGATACCGCCCGCGGACATCAGATTGCCCGCCAGAATGAAAAACGGAATCGCCATCAACGGAAAGCTGTCGATACCGACAAACATTTGCTGGGGAACCAGCAACAGCGGCAGAGGGGAAAAAAACTCAATGCCGATGATGGATGCCAGCACAATCGAAATGGCAATAGGAACGCCCAGACTGAAAAGTATGATCAGTGACAGGCCAATAGCAGCATTCATACCGGGTCCCCCCCGTGGACAGGGCCAATAGACTCCTGGCCCCTTATTTGGGCAATCAGTCGAGTCACAACGGCGATCAGAGTAAAACCGGCACCCACGGGCATCGCGGCATATGCCCAGGCGATGGAAATGCCAAGCCCCGCGAGCATTTGTGATTGCACCCGGATTGCCATTGCCGTCCCGAAGT
>NZ_DDOI01000157.1:44655-45311 GCF_002341575.1 Marinobacter sp. UBA2498
CAGTGCGCAGCAGCTTGCAATGAAGAGTTCAACCCATACCAGTTTTCGCCCCGGCACCAACTTGTAGATCACCTCTACGGACATCATGAATCCACCCCGGAACCCCGGAGCGGCACCAAGAAAGACACACCAGATCATCGTGGAGCGGGAAATCACCTCAGACCAGGTCGACGGCGCATCAAAAACAAATCGTGTGAGTACCTGATAGAAACCAAGGGTCACAGAAATCACCAGCATCACGACGGCACCGAGAAGGGCCAATCGAGTTGTCTGGCGTTCAATGCTAAAAAGAAGTTGCAGCATCGTGGCCACCATTAGAAAGCAATCCCGGCACCGTCAACGTGACAGGTACCGGGGAATTGGATTGGTGGTTTAGCAGCCGCTGGCGCGAATGCGGTCCAGCATCTCGCTTCCATACTGATCTGTGTAGATCTTGTAGGCGGGCTCGACCGCCTCCTGGAAGGGTGCCTTGTTGATATCGGTCTTGACCGTCATCCCTTTTTCACGCAACAGCTTCACGCCGTCGCGCTCCAGGCGGGAGACTTCTTCACGGGTCGCTTCGGCGGATGCCTTGGCGGCCTGCTCGAACCAACTCCGCTCCTCTTCTGTAAGACTGTCAAGGAGCACCGGGGAGCCAAGCACCGCGGCGGGTGAAT
>NZ_DDOI01000157.1:45388-56402 GCF_002341575.1 Marinobacter sp. UBA2498
CGGGTGAATAGACGTGTCCGGTCAACGAAAGGTGATCCTGAACTTCCCAGAACTTCGTGGCGACGATCACGGTGATGGGATTTTCCTGGCCATCAACGGTGCCCTGCTGCAACGCGGTAAACACTTCCGGGAACGCCATTGGGGTGGGATGAACGCCCATCTGCTCGAAGGCCTCCATGTGTACCTTGTTTTCCATGGTACGCACCTTCAACCCCTTGGCATCGTCAGGGCTGGTCACAGGGCGAACACTGTTGGTCATGTGGCGGAAGCCGTTTTCCGACCAGGCAAGGCCCACCAGGTTATGGTCAGACATCTTGTTCAACAGGTCCTGGCCGATCTCGCCATCAAGTACACAGCGGGCCTCTTCGTAACTCTTGAAAAGAAACGGCAGGTCAAGCACATAACTTTCCGGTACGAAATTCCCCAAAGGACCTGTCGATGTAATCACAACATCAACGGTGCCAATCTGCAGGCCCTCGATCATGGCCCGCTCCCCGCCCAGGGAACCGGAAGGGTGCTCGGCGACCTCAAACTCTCCGCCACTGAGGCGCTCCAGAGTTTCCTCAAAGGCATCGGCGCCCACGGAATAGTGGGAACTGTCAGACAGCGTATGGCCAAGGTTAATGGTTCTTGCTGCCTGTGCATTCACTGCTGTCACGGCAAGCAAAGCTGAAGTGGCACCGGCGATGGCGGTGGTCAGGCTACGGCGTGCGAACGTTGCTTTCATTGTTGTTACCTCATTTTGCATTGTCACGCTTTGGGTAAATTCCGGGGTGCGTAGGCCCGGAATCAGGCATTCTCGTCCATAAAAGCCCTTACGATTTCACGAAAATCCTTATCGCTTCTGAATCCGAGCTTGCTCGCCCGGAGGTTACTGAATCTCGATGGCCAGCTGCCGACAATCGCCTCAATTTTCGAATCCGGCCGGAACTGAACGCGGGCGAGCGCCGATTCGCCTCCCACTTCACGCAATGATTCCAGCATTTCCGAAACGCTGACGGTAATACCCGGCAACATGAAAGCCCGGAAAGCACCGAGATCCTCACCCGGAACCTCGGCCCCGTGCACAAGGGCATCAACCACCGTTGCGGGAGACATAATGAACAGTTCCAGATCGGGCGAAACCGGGCAGATGGCATCCTCACCCTTGAGGGGTTCGCGCAGGATACTTGAGGCAAAACTGGAGGCCGCCGCATTCGGACGGCCAGGACGGATCACAATGGTGGGCAGGCGCAACACCAGCCCATCGACAATGCCACGGCGACTGTAGTCATTGATCAGCAACTCGCTCATGGCTTTCTGGGCACCGTAAGAATTCTGGGGATGCAATGCCGTCATATCATCAAGGGTGTACGGCAAATCTCCGCCGTAGGCGGCCACGGAGCTTGCCATGATCAGCCGTGTCCGGTTGAGGCCATGCTTCCGGCAACCTTCGAGTAAATCGCGGGTTGCATCGAAATTGACCCTCATTCCCAAATCCAGATCGCCTTCCGCAGCACTGCTGACCACCGCTGCGAGGTGGTAAATCACATCCGGTTGCTCGGCAAGGACATCATCCAGCGCACCGGGTTGGCTGATATCCCGTGCGAGCGTTTTAGTGGCCAAGTCGCCGGCCTCCGGGCAGGGCGGCTCAGTCTGATCGATCAGAGTCAGACGGCTCAGCGAGTTACCGGCCAGTTGCCCAGCGCTGACGAGATGATCGACCAACCGCTGCCCGAGAAAGCCCGCGGCTCCAGTAATGACAATATGCATAACCTTTACTGACCTCTTGTTGTTGTGTCGGCGTTCAGCCCGTAGGCCTGTCCCCATCCCAGACCGGCCCGGGTGTTATCGGCTGGTCGATACTCGCAGCCCACCCATCCGGTATAACCCAGCGAATCCAGTCTCGCGAGCACCTCTGGGTAACAGACCTCCCCTACATCCGGTTCATGGCGTTCCGGCACACCGGCAATCTGCACATGCCCGATGGCGTGGAACTGACGTTCCATGTGACTAATCAGGTCGCCGTCCATAATCTGGCAGTGGTAGACATCAAACTGCAGTTTCAGGTTGTCCGCGCCCACCTCATCAATCACCTTGATGGCGTCTGCCTGCCTGGACAGGAAATACCCCGGCATATCCCGTCGATTGATCGGCTCGATCAGGAGATCCCGGCCCGCTTTCGCGGCCTCCCCGGCGGCAAAGCGAAGATTTTTCAGGTAGGTGTGGTGATGAGCCTCGACCGTCTTCCGATCGGCGCTCTCCGGGAGCAGACCCGCCATCGCATGGATGCGGGGGCAATCCAGCACCTCGGCATAACGCAGCGCCTCGGCCACTGAAGCCTGAAACTCCGCCTCCCTTCCGGGCAGGCTGGCAAGCCCGCGCTCACCAGCCTCCCAGTTGCCGGGCGGAAGGTTAAACAGCACCTGTTCCAGCCCGGCCTCGCGCAGGCAACCCGCCAAATCTTCCGGGCGATAGGCGTAGGGAAACAGATACTCAACGCCCCGGAACCCCGCCTTCGCTGCGGCACCGAACCGGTCCAGAAAATCATGTTCCGGGAACAGCATGCTCAAGTTCGCGGCCAGTCTGATCATTACAGCACCCTCCTGGAGGTTCAGTCCCTGGGGAACCGCTGTTCCAGCGCCGAAACCTGTTCAGCTGTCAGCGCTCGTGGGTTTTCCCCGCGAAGAAGCAGAAACAGCTTCGCCGTCTCCTCCAGCTCCTCCGTGGCATACACCGCCGCCTCCAGGTTTTTTCCAGCGACCACCGGCCCGTGGTTGGCGAGCAGCACGGCACTGTGCTCGCCGGCCAGACCGCGAACCGCGTCACCCAGCTGCGGGTCCCCGGGCATGTGATAAGGCACCAGGGGCAGCCGACCCACCCGCATCACGTAATAGGCCGTTAATGGTGGAATGCAGTCGCAGGGGTTGATATCGGGCAGGCAGGACACCGCCACCGAATGGGTTGAATGCAGGTGCACAATGGCGCCCGACTGAGGACGCTCCTCGTACATGGCCGTGTGCAGAAACTGCTCCTTCGTCGGCTTATCGCCCTCCAGCAAACGCCCTGAGCGGTCAAGCCGGGAAATTCGCTGGGGATCAAGCCGCCCAAGGCAGGCGTTGGTGGGGGTCATCAACCAGCCGCCATCGTCGAGGCGAACGCTGATATTGCCGCTCGAACCCATCGTCAACCCGCGATCAAACAGTGACTGGCCGAGCGTCGCAATCTGCTCTCGCAGTTGATTTACTTCACTGACATTCATGGCAACACCTCAAACGCACGTGTAAAGAAATCCGGCCCGCCGAAATTGCCCGACTTCAAAGCCAGAGACAGCGGTCCCGGCCCGCCTACATCGGCGGCTTGGGTCCAGGGCACGCCCGGATCAATCTGGTCGCCGATCCGCAACGTGCGAATACCAAGCGCCGACACAACCGCACCCGAGGTCTCGCCTCCGGCCACCACCAGGCGGCCAACCCCTTCATTAACCAGGGTAACGGCGAGGTGGCCAAGGGCAGACTCAACAAGCTCGCCGGCACGCTCCGCCCCCAATGTCGCTTGAGCCTGCCGGACCTGATCCGGATCCGAGGAGGCGTAAACCAGAACCGGCGCTCCCGCCCTCAGTCTTTCGCGAGCGAAAGCCAGGGCCGCCTCCAGATGATCATCACCCTCCGCAAGCTTCAAAGGATCAAGGGCAAAGCCTTCACCCTTGCCCAGAAAATCCGCCACCTGCCCCAGCGTTGCCCTCGAACAGCTGCCGGACAACACCAGTGCACCGCCAACACCCGGCTCCAGGCGCCCGGCTTCGGACACATTCGCCAGCCAGCCGCGTGAGCGGTACTCCGCGGGCAGCGCCTGGCCCAGGCCGGAGCCTCCGGTCACCAGCGGCTTATCAACAACCGCACCGGCCAGGGTTGCGAGATCCGATCCATCCAGGGTGTCGCAAATCACATGCCGGACACCGTCGGATTCCAGGGCCTTCAGTCTCTCGCCGGCGGTACCGGGCCCCTGCCTCAGTACCGGCCATGGCAGCAGGCCCACGTTGCCCTTTGTTTGCCGAGCCAGCACACGCACCAGATCGGCATCCTTCATTGGGTTGAGTGGGTGGTCCTGCATGCCGCTGTCATTCAAAAGCCGGTCACCCACAAACAGATGCCCCTGATACACCGTACGGCCATTAACCGGGAACGCCGGCACCATCACCGTCTGGCGGGCGTTCAGGGCATCCAGAAGAGCATCGCTGACCGGGCCAATATTGCCGCGATCCGTGGAATCAAACGTGGAGCAGTACTTGAAGAAAATCTGCCGGGCACCGAGGTCCTGAAGCCAGGCCAGGGCCGCCAGTGACTCAGTGACCGCCTGCTCGGCGGGGCATGAGCGTGATTTAAGCGCCACCACAACAGCATCAACGTTGCTCAGGTCGGGTTTACCCTCAGGCACGCCAATTACCTGAATACAGCGCATACCGCTGCGAACCAGATTGTTCGCCAGATCGGTTGCCCCGGTGAAGTCATCGGCGATTGCGCCCAACACAATACTCATGCTCACTCCTCACCACTGTCGTTGGCGGCATCCGGCAACGTGATGCCGGCAAGCCGTTCGTAGACCTTGATCACCGCTGAATCGTCTTCCTTCCCGAACCCGGCCGCCTTCGCTGCGGTAAACTGCTGAAGCGCACTGGCGGCCACGGGGGTTGGCATGGCCAGCTCCCGCCCGGTGTCGTGAACAATATTGAGATCCTTAACGAAGATATCGACCGCTGAGAGAGGGGAGTAATCGCCCTTGAGAATATGCGGGACGCGGTTCTCGAACATCCAGGAGTTACCGGCTGAGTGAGTAATTACCTCGTAAACGACCTCGGGCGGCAATCCCATCCGGATCGCCATAGCCATGGCCTCCGCTGCTGCAGCAATATGAACCCCGGCCAGCAGCTGATTGACCAGCTTCATACTCGACCCGATTCCGGGCGCATCTCCCAACCGGTAGACGGTCGCCGCCATGGCATCAAGGACCGGCTCGGCAAGGCCGAACGCATCCGTGCTTCCCGAGGCCATCACCGAAAGCTGGCCAGCCCTCGCTTTGGCCGCACCGCCACTGATGGGTGCATCCAGCATCTCGATACCCGCCTGGCCGAGCCGTTCAGCAAGATCACGGGCAATCGCCGGCGCCACTGTTGCGCACTGAATCACCAGGCTGCCCGGCTTTAAGCCGGCAAGAAGCCCGGATTCACCAAAAAGCACCTGTTCGACCTGGGCCGCATTCACTACCACCAACAACACAACATCGCTTTTGGCAGCCAGTTCAGCGAGCGCACTCACAGTGCGACCACCAGCGTGCTCAAAGCCCGCCCGGGCCTTTTCGCTGACATCACACCCGGTAACCTCAAACCCACACTCAAGCAGGGCCGTAGCTGTTCCCATTCCCATGGCGCCCAGACCTACCACACCGACGCGGGGCTTTGTTCCGGATAAGCTTGTCACTTGCTGGCCTCCTGATTCTTGTTTTGATTGTTTGATGGTAGCGCTACCATGTTAGCGCTACCATCGTTTTAGTTGATAAGATTGCGATCAGCAAGTTACCGTCGCGAGGACTACGACCAATGTCTAACATGGAAGCCTCTTCCCCGGAACCCCGCAAGCGGAGAGGTTCTGATAAACCAACGCTGAAACAGGTCGCGGAAGCGGCCGGGGTTTCCCCCATCACGGTATCCCGGGCCCTGAACACGCCAGACCGCGTGAACAAGGAAACCCGCCGACGGGTCACCGAAGCCGTGGAGCAACTGGGCTACGTACCCAACCTGATCGCCGGCAGCCTGGCCTCGGCCAGTTCGCGATTTATTGCCGTTATCGTTCCTTCGCTCGCCAACGCAGTTTTCATTGAAGTGATCAAGGGGCTTCAGGAAGCTTTCGAAGCCAAGGGCTACCAGATACTGCTCGGCAATACCGATTACGATCTTCAGAGGGAGCACCAACTGGTACGAACCTTTCTGGGATGGTCCTGTTCCGGACTGGTGATTGCCGGCTTGCGCCACAGCAAAGCCTGCCAAGGCCTTCTGGAAACCTGGAACAAGCCGATCGTGGAAATGATGGAATTGGGTAAAGGGTTGGACTTGAACGTGGGGCTGGACCACCGGGAAGCGGGCGCTTGTATGGCCAGGCACCTGTTAGACAGGCACTATCGCTCCATCATCTATGTGGGCGCCTGTATGGACAGGGATTACCGGGCTAACATGCGGTATGAGGGACACAAAGAAATTCTCGCGCAAGCGGGGCTGGAAGCGCCGATAATTGAGCTGGACAGACTCGGCAGCCTGGAAGCCGGCGCGGTTGCGCTCGACATGGTTCTGGAGCAATGCCCCAGAACTGATGCCATCCATTTCGCCAACGACGACCTCGCCACTGGCGCTTTGCTACACGCCCAACGGCTGGGCCTTGGCGTGCCACAGGACATCGCCATCGCCGGGTTCAACGGCCTGCCCCTTGGCCAGCAGGTGACGCCGAGACTGACAACTATTCAGTCTCCCAGGGAGACCATGGGGCGGCTTGCAGCCGAGCAAATACTGAGGCGCCTGAACGACGAACCCATAACCGATAAACAATTGAACGTGGCATTCCGCACCCTCATTGGTGAAAGCACCTGAACCTATAGAAATGCCTTAACGGCTCAGCCGGGAATCAATACTTGCGGTTGCGGGAACAATGATTCCGGAGGCCAACGTAGGTGGCAATCATGTCACCAAAGTGTTCATCTGTGGAAAATAGCCGAGCCCAAGTGCTGTGCATTTTGGTGAGCCGGGTTAAAACCGTCCTTGGGACCGGGGTAGAACCCAACCGGAGCTTATTGTTCTTAAGTCAATGCGCTCCAATAGTTCCTCAGGTATCTTTCAAGCGGCCTGCTACTATGGGGCGGGAGAGGTACGCTGCGAATCTTTGAGGTAAACACTCAGTTGGCCAGGTTTGGTAGCAACTTGGTCAGCTGGAGCCGTTAGTTCCGCAGTAAATTACTCGTCAACAGTAGTGCCTTTTACTCTTACTCTGTTTTTGGTTCCGAGTTTAGTATTCCTCCTGTTGAGATTCCCGCACCAGCGCTCCAGACTGACACCTAACGCTTTTATCGAACCGATTGATGGTCTTTCGCGGACGAAGCTAGTCTGCGGACATAGGGGAGGGTAGTTGGGTCAAAGTTGGGGCGAAAGGGGGCGTGTTTATCCGTGTTTTGAGGCTCGGTCTCTTTTGGTCTGAGCTGCTGACATGAACGGGTCCGGTAGCCTTGCTTTGGATGAAGGCGTGAATTGTAAGAAAATAACCGCCGTGATGAAACGAAGGAGGTCATTATGCTGGCCAGCGATCAGGAATTGGAAGAGGCAGGCAACCGCCTTGGTGAACGACTGCTGACAACCGGCCGTACCGTTGCGACGGCGGAGAGTTGCACCGGCGGCTGGGTTGCGAAGGTACTGACCGATCGTGCCGGTTCTTCGGCCTACGTGCTGGGTGGCCTTGTCACGTACAGCAATGAGGCCAAGCAGGGGCTTCTGGGCGTAACCCGGAAATCGCTGGATGAACACGGTGCGGTCAGCGAACCGGTGGTGCGGGAAATGGTTGCCGGTGCCCTGGTGGCGACAGATGCTGACGTTGCCGTGGCTATCAGTGGTGTTGCCGGGCCCGGCGGTGGCAGCGAGGAAAAGCCTGTGGGCACCGTCTGGTTTGCCTGGGGTAGCAGCCCGGCCTCCACCGTGGCCGTGGTAAAACACTTTGAGGGTGATCGTGATCAGGTTCGCAGGCAGGCCGTTCTCTTTGCCCTTCAAGGGGTTAACAATTTTGTGGACGAAGTCTGACGGCTTTCACATCCGGAGGGGTTGGTCTCCTCTGCGGGTTATGTTTTAATACTGTTCAAATATACAGGGAATGGGCTGTTCGAGCTGTACAGATTCCCGATTCACTATTTCGCTGCCAGCCTTTTCCTGAGGGTGGCGGCCCAGGCGACAGAGGGTTTGCACTGATGGAAGACAACCGCAAGAAAGCATTGAGCGCAGCACTTGGGCAGATTGAGCGCCAGTTCGGCAAGGGCGCCGTGATGAAAATGGGCGATCAGCCCCGCGAAGCCATTCCTGCGGTCTCCACCGGTTCCCTTGGCCTGGACGTTGCCCTGGGTATTGGCGGTCTTCCATATGGTCGAATTTGCGAAATCTACGGTCCGGAAAGTTCCGGTAAGACGACGCTCACCCTCCAGGTAATTGCCGAAGCACAAAAAGCCGGCAAAACCTGTGCATTCGTGGATGCCGAGCACGCGCTCGATCCGGTTTACGCCGAAAAGCTGGGCGTCAATGTGGACGACCTTCTGGTGTCCCAGCCGGATACCGGTGAGCAGGCCCTGGAAATTGCCGACATGCTGGTTCGTTCCAATGCGGTAGACGTGATCATCGTGGACTCCGTGGCGGCCCTGACCCCGAAAGCGGAAATCGAGGGTGAAATGGGCGACAGCCACGTGGGTCTGCAGGCGCGACTGATGTCCCAGGCGCTTCGCAAGCTGACCGGTAATGTCAAACACGCTAACTGCCTGATGATTTTCATCAACCAGATCCGTATGAAAATCGGGGTTATGTTTGGCTCGCCCGAAACCACCACCGGTGGTAACGCGCTGAAATTCTACTCCTCCGTTCGCCTTGATATCCGCCGCATTGGTGCCGTGAAAGATGGTGACGAAGTGGTCGGTAACGAGACCCGCGTGAAAGTAGTCAAGAACAAAGTATCGCCGCCGTTCAAGCAGGCCGAGTTCCAGATTATGTACGGTAAGGGCATTTACCACATGGCGGAAGTGCTGGATATGGGCGTCAAGGAAGGCTTCGTCGACAAGTCCGGAGCCTGGTACGCCTACAATGGCGACAAGATCGGTCAGGGCAAGGCCAACGCCTGCAAGTTCCTGGAAGAAAACATGGACATTGCCAACGAGATCGAAGCCAAGGTTCGGGACAAGTTGATGCCCAAGCCTGAACCGAAGAAAGACGCAAAAGAAGAGCCTGCAGAAGCCAACGGCGAGCTGCTCTAAGCTTGATGTAGGGAGGACGTATGGATGGCATGAAGAAACTTTTGATTGTTGCCCATGCGCCTTCCCCGAACACCCTCCGCCTACGAGAAGCTGTGGATGAGGGTGCCCGCCATGAAGATATCGAAAACGTTGAAGTAACCGTTCTGGCACCGTTGGACGCCGGTCCCGATGACGTTCTGGCCTGCGACGCCATTATTCTGGGCACCACTGAGAATCTCGGGTATATGAGTGGTGCTTTAAAAGACTTCTTCGATCGCAGCTACTATCCCTGCCTCGAGCAAACCCAGGGGCTGCCTTTTGCCTATTACATTCGCGCCGGCCATGACGGCACGGGCACCAAGCGGGCAATAGAAAGCATTACCACCGGGCTGCGCTGGAAGCTGGTCCAGGAGCCTTTGATCTGCCGGGGTGAATACCGGGAAGAGTTTGAAGATCAGTGTCGGGAGCTGGGGATGTATGTTGCGGCCAGCCTTGACGCCGGGCTGGTTTGATTGCGAAGGCCTGGCTCAGCTGGCAAACCGGTTGTAGAAGCCTTCAATCCGCGACAGGGCATTGTCGACAGTTCGTGAATAGCCCTTCTTGTCCAGGCAATAGCTGAACTGGACACTGACGCGATAGCCGGTCTGGAAGGGCTGGCATTCCACCACCCGGGCACAAACCCGCGATTCGCTGATGTACTTGCCGTCAAAATCCATGAACAGACGGGCGCCCGGCTCTACTGGTCGGGGGCATAGCACTGCCATTCCGTACCGGTTTAGGTCCAGGCAGGTAACCGGCGTGGGGTGTTTGCCACGACCAAGGAAGCTACGCTCCCGGAGCTGGACCTTCAGGCAGGAGGCGGGGTAACGATCCTTGATTCTGCGCTCTGCGGAATCATTGGTCATACGCTGGCGTCCGTTGCGTGCATTGTTTTTGTGGTTGGGACATGAAGTGTAGTTCCGGAAAGGCTGGCTGAAAAATGAGCGGCGGCGGAATTGTGAGCTGCCTAACAAAATCCCGCGCACTGTGCGCGACTCCAGAAATCTTCGTGCTGAACGCGACAGAGCCGACCGCAGAATCTACAATGACCGGCCAATGTGTTAACCGTTACAGGACCAAACCTTGAAGTCACTGCCTCTGCACCAGCTTTACAAAGCCTGTGTTCTGAAAGATCTGCCGTTCAAAACCACCAAGCAACTGGAGCCCCTGGCTGAAATCGTTGGCCAGAACCGTGCCCAGGAGGCTGTGCGTTTTGCTCTGGCAATGCCCCATGGCGGTTACAACGTCTATGCCGTTGGCCGTAATGGCCTGGGTAAGCGCACCATGATGCTGCGTTACCTCGAGCATCATGTGGATACGGATCAGCAGAGCCATGACTGGTGCTACGTGGCCAACTTCGAGGAGCCGCGCATTCCGAAGCTGTTGCAGCTCCCGGCCGGGAAGGGTACCCAGCTCAAACAGGATATGGAAAAGCTGATGAGTCGCCTGGTCAAGGTTATTCCCCAGACCTTTGACAGCGACAGCTTTCTTGAGCGCTCGGAACAGTTGAAAAACGAATACGGCAAAAAGCAGGAAGACGAGCTGGAGAAGGTGGCGGCTCAGGCCAAGCGCAAAAAAGTCAGCCTCACTGTGACAACCCCGGGCGGTTATCGGTTGGTGGCCATGAATGGCGACGAACCCCACACTGCGGAATCTTTCCAGGCTCTGACCGATGAGCAGCGCGACAAGTTCGAAGATGCCATCAACAAGCTTGAGAAAAAGCTCCGGCAGGCGCTTCGCAAACTGGCGGACTGGGAGCAGGAATACGCTGATAAACAGCAAGCCCTGAACCAGGAGACCCTCGAGAGTATCTCAGGCCATCAGATTGATGAGCTGATCGAGAAATACAAGGATCTGCCGGACGTGGTCGCCTTCTTTGAAGCGGTTCGGGCGGACCTGGTTGAAAATCTCGAGATTTTCCTCGATGACAACGAGGAACAGGCAGCGATTGCGTATGCGTCCCTCGACAAGAAGA
>NZ_DDOI01000157.1:56612-57820 GCF_002341575.1 Marinobacter sp. UBA2498
GGCTATCTGTTGATGGACGCCATCAAGGTTCTGGAGCAACCGTTTGTATGGGATGGCCTCAAGCGTGCGCTGCGTTCGAAGTCCATACAGATAAATTCACTGGAACGGGAACTGACGCTGTCCGGAACCATCTCAATTGAACCGGAATCGGTGCCCCTGGACGTCAAGATTGTTCTGTTCGGCGACCGTGAAACCTGGATGTTGCTGCAGGAATACGATTCCGAATTCGCCGAGCTGTTTCGAGTCACGGCGGATTTCGAGAACGAAATGTACCGTTCCGATGACAGTCAGCTGCTATATGCCAAGTTTATCGCCAGCCTGGTGAGCGAGAAGAAGCTGCTGCACTGTTCGAACAAGGCGGTTGCCCGGGTGATTGAGCACAGTGCCCGTATGGCCGAGCATCAGGATCGACTGTCCCTGCATGCGGCCGATATTGCCAACCTGCTGCGGGAATCCGATTTCTGGGCCCGTCAGGCCGGTGCCAAGCTGATCCAGGACCTGCACGTTGAGCGCGCGCTGGAAAGCGCGAAATACCGCAGCAGCCGGATCCGGGATCAGTTTTATGATTCCATCCGTGACGGCACAACGCTCGTAACTACAAGTGGCACGTGTGTTGGCCAGGTTAATGCACTCTCGGTGCTGTCCACGGGTGGATTTGAGTTCGGTCTTTCCAACCGTGTCACCGCTACCTGCTATTATGGAGATGGCGCGGTCATGGATATTGAGCGAGATGTAAAGCTTGGTGGCAATCTGCACTCCAAGGGCGTGATGATCCTGAGCTCCTGGCTAGCCTCCCATTTTGCGGTCAACGATCCGATGCACCTGTCGGCCAGTCTGACCTTCGAGCAGAACTACGGTGAAGTGGACGGAGACAGTGCGTCTCTGGCAGAGCTGTGCGCGCTGATTTCGTCCCTTTCCGGTATACCGGTTCGGCAGGATCTTGCGATTACGGGGTCGGTCAACCAGTTTGGTGAGGTTCAGCCCATTGGCGGTGTCAACGAAAAAGTGGAAGGCTTTTTTACCACCTGCCAGCTCAAGGGTGGGCTTTCAGGCAGCCAGGGTGTCATTGTGCCATCCACCAATGTGCAGAACCTGATGCTTGACAGCGAAGTGGTGCAGGCAGTGCGCGGGGGGCAGTTTGCGGTTTACGCGGTCGCCCGTGTTGAAGAGGCCATCACGCTGCTGCTTGGAAAGCCTGCGGGCAAGGT